>JAMWBX010000036.1 GCA_023818725.1 Candidatus Omnitrophota bacterium | reverse complement strand
TACCCGGAAAGGTTTTAAAGGAGTAAGATGAGAAAAATTTTTGTTGATATGGCTGTTGAGCCGACCTTCCTCAACAAGCTAAAACAGATCAAAGAAGTAAGCGTGGACATTGTTGAACAATGGACTGAACAGCAAAGAAAATATCCTTGTGACCGCATTGAAGATGTCGAAATATTATTCTGTACATTTGTACCGACCAATTTTTCGGATATGAAAAAACTGAAGCTCATACAGATTTCTTCTTCAGGGTACTCACAGCTTTTTGGTATTGGACTTGTTGAAAAAGGCATCAGAGCATGCAATGCCAGAGGAGTATTTGATATTCCTATCGCAGAATGGAATATCGCGATGATGATAAACCTTGCAAGAAACCTCAGACAGATGATACGCAATCAGGAAAAGGGAATCTGGGAAAGGACCGCAGAATTTCAAAACGAAATAAGGGGAAAAACAGTTGGTTTCTGGGGTTATGGCGGAATAGCCAGGGAAACAGCAAGAATCGGGGCACAACTCGGGCTGAAGGTATATGTTCTTGTTCCTGATGGCAGAATAAAGAAAAGAGAAAATATTTACTGTGTCGAAGGAACAGGCGATCCTGACGGAAAAATACCCGATAAAGTTTTCTCGCTTCAGCAAAAGAAAGAATTTCTCGCAGGTATTGATTTTCTTATTCTTTCAATGCCACTTACAGAGAAAACAAAAGGACTTATAGGCGAAGAAGAACTCAGGACCCTTAAAAAAGGCAGCTTTCTTCTCAATCCCGCTCGGGGCGCCCTGATAAAGGAAGAAGCGCTTATTAAGGTTCTTGAAGATGGCCATTTAGGTGGCGCAGCGATTGATACCCATTATTATTATCCAATGCCGCCAGACCATCCTTTATGGAAATTTCCCAATGTTATTATGACACCTCATATTTCTGGAAGTTCCCTTTCTCCTCATTTTCTTGAAAGAATATGGACTATATTTATTGAAAATGTTGTCCGATTTCTTAACAACAGGCCACTTTTGAATGAATTAACACCTGACCAGTTAAAAGGAGAGTAAAAATGTATAACACATTTTCACAGGAGAACACAATGAAAAGAATTTTTATTGTTCTGTCCATGATCATAGTTGCGATAGCATTTTCAGGGGAGAATGAACCCAAACAAATATTACTGCCAAAACCACAGATTGCTGGCGGAAAACCGTTGATGGAGACATTAAGTTTGAGAAAATCCACCAGGGAATTCAGGGATGAAGAGATTCCTGCTCAAACTCTTTCCAATCTTCTCTGGCCTGCTTTTGGAATTAACAGGCCCGAATCAGGAAAAAGAACAGCGCCATCAGCTTCAAACTGGCAGGAAATCGATATATATGTCGCGACAGCAAAGGCAGTTTATCTGTACGACGCAAAAGCGAATTCATTAAATGTTGTGGTAGAAGAGGACTTGAAGGGCTACTTTGGAAGACAGGCATTTGTGAAAAGCGCGCCAATTGTCCTGGCATTTGTCGCTGATTATTCAAAAATGGGAAGGGCATCTCAGGCAGATAAGGATTTTTATTACGCGATTGACACAGGATATATCAGCCAGAATGTTTATCTTTACTGCGCATCAGCCGGCCTTAATACTGTTGCAATTGGACTCAAAGATAAAGCTGCATTATCCCAGAAATTAGGCCTGAAACCCGAGCAAAAAATAATTTTAACCCAGCCGGTTGGGTATCCGAAAAAATAAAGTGGTGCTATCGCCGGAATTTATTGGCCATTCTTGACAAATTTTAAGGAAAAAAATATAATTATTTTGATGAAAAAAATTGTTATTGTTCTTTCCCTGATTGGACTGGTTGGAATTTCAGGGGTATATCTGACCCATACTCACGCTTGCGCGGTAAACTCATTTAACACAAATTGCTCAATATGCGCGAATCTCACTGCATTTTCGCCATTTTCATTTCAACTTCTTATATTTCCCACGATCATATTTTTTTCGTTTGCTGTATCGCTTACCGAACCTGGATTAATAAAGAATAGGCCATTCGAAACCACTCTCACCCGCTCGCCTCCTGTTTGAAAAAAGCCAGTTCTGTCATAGGTCTTTCAAATTAAGATCATTGCACATCTTTCACAGGAGGTAAATGTGAAACAGAAAAGTTTTTTCAAAGAAACGCTCTGGCTTTTGTTAATAATTTTTACGTTTTCGACCCGATTATTTTCACAGGACATCAACGAGAGGATAAAATTACTCGAAGAAAAACTGAAAGCGCAGGAATCGCTAATTCAACAACAACAATCAACAATAAAATTATTGCAGGAAGAACTTGAATTGATAAAGAAACAATCAGGCCAGGAAAAGATCGTTGCAAAAGTTGAGGAAAAACCTGCTTATAAATCTGGCGGGCTTTTTGGGGCCACAAGCGCCTATAATCCCAATATCTCGTTGATTCTTGACACATTTTTATATTCAACAAATCTGAAAGAAGACGAACTTGAAAGCTGGAATATCCCGGGCTTTATCAAAGAGGGACTGGAGCATAAAAAAGGAATGAATATTCACGCGGCAGAACTTTATTTCTTTGCGCCTGTAGACCCATTTTTTAATCTTTACGCAACGATTCCTGTAACTGAAGAAGGCGTAGAACTTGAAGAGGCATATCTTGTGACGACATTCCTTCCAGCAGGTATTCAGGCAAAAATCGGGAAATTCAAAAGTGGCTTTGGCAGACACAATAGCCAGCATGCCCATTTGTGGAAATTCGTTGACGAGCCGCTTGTCTACAGAGCGCTGACAGGACACGAAGGAATAAATGAAAAAGGAATTCAGCTGACATTTCTCCCTGATTTTCCATTTTATGCTCAACTTGGAATTGAAGCCCTTCAGGGTGAAAATGAGATTTTGTTTGGACTTGATAGGTCAAAAGGACTTCATGCATTTGGCGCTTTTGCAAAGGCATCGTTTGACATTGGAGATTATGGAACAATTCTTCTTGGACCGTCTGTGATGATTGGCGACACAAAAACAGAGTCAATCGAGGAAAACTCTATCTTTACTGGTGATACAACTCTTGCTGCGTTTGAATTTACATACAAATGGAAACCTTCAAGATGGAAAAGTTTCACACTTCAAAGCGAATATATGTGGAGAAAACAGAAGGGAAAAATCCAGGATACTTCGACCAGTACCATAAATAATCTTAAAAGAATACAGGATGGCCTGTATCTTCAAACAATCTACCAGACAGGAAGATGGGGTTTTGGAGCAAGATACGATCTTCTTGAGCCATTAAATGATAAATACAATCTTGATGGAGTGCAGACATCTTTTGGAGACAAGCCATGGAGAGCGTCCGCGATGGTTGAATTTAATCCTTCTGAATTCTCAAAAATACGACTTCAATACAATTATGATAAGAGTTCAAGGACAGGAAAAACAAACAATGAGGTTTATCTGCAGTTTATTGGCGGCGTGGGTGCCCACGCAGCGCACTCATTCTAAAAGGAGGCAATTATGAAATGGAAAATAATAAAGACATTTATTTGCGTTTTCTGCGCAATGGCTTTTGCGGGAAATCTTTCAGCAGAAATCAATGTTGTCGCAACTCTTCCATGGATAGGGGATATTGCAAAACAGATTGGAAAGGAAAAAGTTTCAGTTACAACACTTGTAAAAACAGGCCAGGACCCTCACTATGTTGAAGCAAAACCAGGCTTGATTATCGCGGCGAGAAAAGCAGACATCATAATGTATAATGGACTTGACTTAGAAATTGGATATCTTCCTGTAATTATTGAATCATCGAAAAATCCAAACATTCAGCCAGGTAAAATTGGAAATTTTGATTGTTCAAAATTTGTTTCTCCAATTGAAAAACCCTCCTCTGTTGACAGAAGCATGGGAGATATTCATCCACTTGGAAATCCTCACTATCATTTTTCACCCGCCAGTATTCTTGCCGTGGCAAAAGGTATGGCCGACACGCTGGCAGAAATAGACCCGACAAACAAAAGCCACTACCAAAAAAACTATCAGCTATTTTATGAAAAATGGCAGGAAAAAATGGCTCAGTGGAAATCAAAAAATCTCGTAGGCAAAAAATTTATCGCATATCACACCCTTTTTTCGTATCTTGCGAATGAGTTTGGATTCCAGATTGCTGGATGCATTGAAGCGAAGCCAGGCATTCCGCCATCGTCAGGAGATATAAAAAAAATCATTGACACAGCCAACAGAGTAAAGCCGAATGCCATTCTGTTTAATGTCTACAGTCCCAAAAAACCGGTTGAATTTATCGCAAATAAAACCGGACTTAAAACAATACTTGTTCCTCACGATGTTGGTTCGCTTCCACAGACAGACGACTGGTTTTCTTTTATGGATAAGGTCATTTCTCTGCTATCGGAGGCGTGATTATGGAAAACATTTCTTTTCTCTCTATTCCATTCATCGGATGCGTTCTTTTAATCCTGCTTCATACCTATTTTGGAGTCCATGTCCTTGAAAGAGGAATCATTTTTGTCGACCTGACGCTTGCTCAGTTTATCTCTGTTGGCGCGGCAGCAGCGATCTATCTCGGAAAGGAATCATATCAAACCATCTATGCCGTTGTTTTTGCTGTTGCAGGCGCATTTTTATTCTCCCTATCAAAGAAAATCGCGAAACTGGTTTATATTGAGGCTTTCATTGGAGTTCTTTACATCTTTTCATTTGCCGCAAGCATCCTTTTTCTTGATAGAACTCCGCACGGGCTTGAGGAATTAAAAAATATCCTCAATGGCAACATTCTCTGGATTACCGGCAAGGATTTGTTTACAATGTTTACTCTGTACATAGTAATCGGCGCTTTTCAGTTTGTTTACAGAGAAAAATTTCTCGCGCTTTCAAAAGGCGAACAAAGTTCTGGCCTCTGGGAATTTTTGTTTTTCCTAAGTTTTGCCCTGATGCTTGTCAACTCAATAAGAATAGCAGGCATACTTCAGGTGTTTGCCTTTTTGATAATCCCTGCTTTGATTGGAAAACTAACGGCGCAGGTGCCAGGCAAAATCATTTTGAGAGGCTGGATCGCAGGACTTATTGCAAGCATTGCAGGAATGTTAATTTCTTATAAATTTGATATTTCAACATCATCCTTGATCGTTGCATTTTTAAGTATAACATTTTTTGTAATGCTGGGAGCGGAAATGAGAAAAAAAAGAAGAATTTGACGCGTCAGGTGCACTCGTCAAAAACATTTTTACATCTCTATATTGTGAAATACTGGATTTTCTCAAAGCACAGGGTTTTAGAAAAAATCGTTTGACGAATCCGCGATGTTGCATTACAATGAAAGGTTAAGCAATCAATCCTATCCTGGTGGCAAAAAAATCAAGAAATAAAGGAATTAAAAGAGTTTTTATCAAGAAAATAACTTTTTGTTGAATACGGCTGTCAAAAAATCGAAAAAAAATACAGCCATACCATAATTGTACGACCCGGATAAATGAAAATGTTTGCCCTGAATAAAAAAAAGAAGCCTCAGAACTGGGATTTTGATTATGCTGGCTGTGCTCCTGATGTCCTTTTCAGGAAACTTAGAACTTCTCAAAAAGGGTTAACCGAAGATGAAGCAGAAATTCGCCTGAAGGAATATGGTTATAACGAACCCTCAAGAAAGAAAAAAAGGACTATCATTTTTCAGATTATCTCCAAATTTTTCAATCCCCTCGTAATTGTTCTTTTAATCATAGCCGGCTTT
Source organism: Candidatus Omnitrophota bacterium (assembly GCA_023818725.1). Taxonomy (GTDB): domain Bacteria; phylum Ratteibacteria; class UBA8468; order B48-G9; family DTJG01; genus DTJG01. The sequence continues at coordinate 2,686 of JAMWBX010000036.1, read as the reverse complement.
TCTCTCTTCTTTGGCGAGAAGGTAAACGCGAGTCTGGTTATCCTGATGGCCATAATGAGCGTATTTTTGTCTTTTATACAGGAGTATCGCGCTGGAAAGGAAGCAGAGCGGCTTAGCGAAATGGTGCGCGCTACCGCCACAGTTTACCGCAATGGCAAACCGAAAGAAATAAAAATAAGGGAAATAGTGCCGGGTGATGTTGTTTATCTGTCTGCCGGCGACATAATCCCGGCAGATTTACGAATCATATCCTGTAAGGATTTATTTATTAATCAAGCAGCGTTAACTGGAGAATCCTTCCCTGTTGAAAAAACAGATGAACCGGCAAAACAAAAAAACGGTGTTCCCGCAGAGTTAAACAATATCGTTTTTATGGGCTCAACCGTTGTAAGCGGAACCGCCTCAGGAGTGGTAGCGAAGACCGGTCTTGCGACACAATTTGGAGAACTTTCCAGTAAACTTGCCACGATAACTATTGAAAGCGGTTTTGATAGGGGCATCCGAGAATTTACATGGCTGATGATTAGAGCAATGCTGATTCTGGTGCTTGTAATATTTGCTATAAATGCCTTCTTCAAAAAAGGAGATATGGTTCAGGCGCTGCTTTTTTCTCTTTCAGTTGCGGTTGGTCTCACCCCGGAAATGCTACCAATGCTGGTTACGATTAACCTTTCCAAAGGCGCGATAGCTATGTCTAAAAAGGGCGTCATCGTTAAACGTCTGAATTCAATTCAAAACTTCGGAGCTATGGATATACTTTGTACGGATAAAACTGGAACGCTTACGTTGGATAAAATTGTTCTGGAGAAGCATTGCGATGTGGTTAGAAGGGACGATGAAGAAGTATTAAGATTTGCATACATTAACAGCTTTTATCAGACCGGGCTTAAGAATATCCTTGACCGGGCCATATTAGAATATGAAAAATTGCTGGTGGAGCAATACAAAAAGGTTGATGAAATACCATTTGATTTTTCAAGGAAAATGATGTCAGTGGTTGTGGAAATAAACGGCAAACACAGGATCATTACAAAGGGCGCTCCGGAGGAAATCTTTAAGAGATGCGCAAAATATGAACTCGACGGTGAATTACTGGATATGGATCAATTGGTACTTACAGACCTTAAAACTGAATACGATGAATTAAGCGCAGATGGATTCAGGGTTCTGGCTATTGCATATAAGGATTTTGAGAAGACAAGGGAAAAATACACAAAAGACGATGAACAGAACCTTATTCTGAAAGGGTACATTGCTTTCCTTGATCCACCAAAACCGACTGCCAGAAGAACAATAGAGGCATTAAAAAAATTGGGTATAGAATTTAAGGTATTAACCGGAGACAATGAATTGGTAACCAGGAAAATATGTAGCGAGGTCGGACTTGATGTAAAAGGAATTATTACCGGCAAACAGGTGGAAAAGGCAAGCGACACCGAACTAAAAGAATTAGTAAAAAAAACTTCTGTTTTCGCAAGATTGTCGCCGATACAAAAAGAAAAAGTAATCCGGGCACTACATGCAAACAAACATATTGTCGGTTATTTAGGAGATGGCATCAATGACGCAGCAGCATTAAAAGCTGCGGATGTGGGCATTTCAGTAAATAATGCCGTGGATATTGCCAAGGAGTCAGCCGATATTATACTCCTTAAAAAAAGCCTCATGGTTTTAAAAGACGGCATTACGGAAGGAAGAAAAACATTCGGAAACATACTAAAGTATATCAAGATGGGCTCGAGTTCAAATTTTGGCAATATGTTAAGTATGACTGGTGCAAGCATATTTCTACCCTTTTTACCGATGTTACCAATTCAGATACTTTTAAATAATTTTCTTTATGACCTGTCTCAGATTGCTATTCCAGCAGATGATGTGGACAAAGAATACCTCTTGAAAGCAAGGCCCTGGAATGTGGGATATATTAAAAGATTTATGGTCATAATCGGTCCCATCAGTTCCATATTCGATTTTGTGACATTTGGGGTATTATTGTTTGTTTTTAAAGCTTCTGAATCATTTTTTCATACTGGATGGTTTCTTGAATCTCTCTGTACACAGACACTGGTAATACATATAATCCGCACAGGCAAAAAGCCGTTTATCGAAAGTATGCCGGGTCAGTCTTTGATATTCGCTTCCATTTACATTGTTACCATAGGCCTTGTAATTCCATTTACTCCTTTAGGTAATCATTTTGGATTTGTCTCTCCACCAGCCGCTTACTTTATTTTTCTTGTCGCCATTATCATAACTTATCTTTTTTTGGTTCAGAGCGTAAAAGAATGGTTTATAAAAAGATATGGCTATGAATAAAAATTGTTTTTGAAGTAACCAGTCAGATACTGGATTCAGCAGGGAAATGGCTGAATCATTTTGGAAACACTACATTTTTATTTAATTATCCCTTCTCAAAACAGAAAATATAAAAGACCATCCGGCTCAAGGATTAAATCGACAAAATGAATTTATAGCTTACGATTACTTACTGAACAAAAAAAGCGAACCTTTTTCGAACAAGAATTTGTGCCCTGACGGCCAGAAACCCGCCCCAGCGGCTCGCCGCCTTGCGGCGGACAAAGCCCGCAAAATTCAAAATGTCTGAGATGGTCGGGGCGAGGGGATTTGAACCACCGACCTCCTCGTCCCGAACCAGGCGCTCTAAACCACGCTGAGCCACGCCCCG
>JAMWBX010000035.1:4788-8406 GCA_023818725.1 Candidatus Omnitrophota bacterium | reverse complement strand
TTCTGGTTGTTGCGCAAGTTTGCTTCTTAGCGACTCAATTTCCTTTTCAAGCTCTATTATCTTTGTTTCTGCTTTTTCCCTTGTTCCCTTTCTCCTGAGGGCATTCATCCTGACAGAGATGCCTATGCAGATAAGGGTAATTGCAAGTCCTATCTGTTTTATCCAGTCCGGGTTTTCAACAAACTTCTGAGGAAAAAAAAGCAAAAATAGCCCCATTATCAGGATTAGTATTACCCAGATGATCATTACAGCCTCCCTTTTAATTACAAATCATTATCTCTGTATCCAATTTTCTTCCAGACTTTTCTTGCAAAAACAACATCGCCTGGCTCAGGTTCAATAAAACCAAGTATGCTTGGTGGCATTCTATGAGATGTGGTTGCGTCAGGAAATGGAGATGCATCGTCTTTTTCGTATTTTTTCCTTTCTGACTCTTTTGTAAAATCAGGCACTTCATAGGGCTTGCCATCTTCAAGCGCGCTTTTCCACGCCAGTATCCCAACACTACTCATAGCAACACCCTTATAGACATCAAGAAATGGTTGCTTTTTTGTCCTTATCGCCTGGCCGAAATACCAGTTTGTCCAGAAGTCCCCTCCGCCATGACCTGCTCTATCAGCTAGCTTACCCTTTTCGGGCCACTCAGGTAGATATGTTTTTTCAAGTAATTGTCCTTTCTTCTTTGTCCAGTGCTCATGCCAAACCCTTATCTGACCGGAACCAAAATAACCAGGTCCACGAGTGATTTCCATTGCGCCCTTTTCTCCGTGAATCCTGTACCAGTTGCTGTGCCCGGGTAAAAGAAGACCGAATAGCCTGAAAACCGACCCATTATCCATTCTACATAATATCACAAATCCAGGATCGGCCCTTCTTGAAGTATGACGATTAATGGATGGTCGAGCAATTGATAGCGCATTAACCTTTACTGGCATCCTTTCAGTGATGTAGACAAGAGGCGCAAGCGCGTGGGTACAGTAGTATGTTGGCGGCATCCAGTTGCGCCAGTGATTCAACCCTGGTGAAATTAAACACCTGGACTCTGGATTCATTGGATGATTATATTCACCCTCAGCGTAGGTCACCTCACCTATTTCACCGCTTTTATACAATCTTCTCATCTCCATATTGAAAACAGTAAACGGATAATTTTCAGCCAGCATATAAATCAAACCTGTCTTTTCAACGGTTCTGCATAATTCAACCCCTTCGGCAATTGTGCTATTACACGCAGTTTCGCTCATCACATGTTTTCCTGCTTTTAATGCTTTGATGGCAAAAGGAGCGTGCTGGTGGAAATAATTTGCAAGTATAACTGCATCCATATCATGCTGCAGAAATTTATCATAATCAGTGTAGATGGAAACATTCAATTTTTTTCCTGCTTCCTTGAGTTTTTCTTCCCATATATCACAAATTGCAACAAGCTTCATTCCAGCGTACTGCGCTCCCATGGCAAAACTCATTCCCCTTCCCACTCCGACAACTCCAACTTTTATATCTTTCATAAGAGGACTCCTTTCTTTTTTCAATTCCACTGCCTTGAATCAGGTACATCAAGCCATTTACCATTCTGGACGATTGACTGCTGACTGACAAGACCAGGAAGTGTCATATCCATTGCCTCATCTATACCTATAGGGCATTTTTTCTTTCCCGTAATTGCATCACAAAAGTCCATAATTTCAAAAAAATCTCCTCCGCCATGACCTGTTTTCATTGCTATTTCCTGGTGTTTCTTCCATTCTTGAGGCAAAAATTGTTCTCCAAGTTCATCTAAGTACATCCATTTCATTTCAGGACACAGTGACCTGATCCATATTCTGTGCCTTTCTCCATGTGCTCTTGCAGATTCATAACAACCATCAGTTCCCTGAAGCTGGTAATTTGTCATCGCATGAGGTCTATCCGAAAGCATATCAACCCGAATTTTAACAAGAGCTCCACTTGCCATTTTACAGAGCATAACACATGTATCCTCGTTTTCATAGTATCGTCCTTCTGAATCCTTATAGTGATGGCCACTTCCAGCGCAGCAAACTGAAATTACTCTATCAGGATGCATCCACTGGAGTACTGGTCCCAAACTGTGCGTGCCATAGGTAATCCCATTGATTCCTGTCTGCCATTTCCTTCTCCATTTTGTTATTTCGTTAAGCTGCTTGAGCTCATGAATGTATTCGCCTTCAGCATAATAAAGCTCGCCAAACATACCTCTTTTCACCATTTCCTTGACCATGACATTTGATTTAATATAGGTGTAGTTTTCAGCCATCATATACAATGCTTTTGACCTGCGAGCAGCAAGAACAAGCTCTTTACATTCTTCTATTGAAACAGCAGCAGGAACTTCACTCAGGACATGAATATTTTTGTTTAATGCCGCTATCGCCTGAGAGGCATGAAATGGCATTGGGGTGCCAATAATCACTGCCTGGATGTCTGATTTTTCAATCATCTCATAATAATCGAGGTATTTTTCTTCAGCTCCGAGCGCAACTCTTGATTCTTCAAGTTTCTCTTCATTCACATCACAGACAGCGTGTATTTTCAGTATACCACTCGCATCGCAGGCAGTCTTAAACGACCTTCCCCTTCCGCACGAACCAGCAATCCCTATATTAATTTTTTCAATCACATGGCATCTTGTAGCTATGCTTATTGACCTTTGTGCCCTGAAGCGTAATAACAGTCCTGTATGTGGGAAATTTTTCAAGTTTTTCCATCGTTTCTTTAATGGCTTTTTTGCTGACAAGTCCTTCGATAAGCATATGAAACACAGGATCAGTTCTAACATCAACACCATCCCAGAAGGAAAATCCATCCACCGGGTAATTTGTCATTTCAATGGCTCTTTTCAGAAAATTAACAGGATTTTTATCATTATACAACGAGCCAAGGAATGGTAACAGTTTTACACTGCTTTTTCTCACGACAGTGGAATCTTAATTCTTACATCAGGTGCATTGCTATCAGGTTGAGCGAGAATCAACTTGCCTGAAAAATCTTCTGTCGAATAATCAACAACCTGCCATACGCCTTTTCTTGAATCTCCATAACTTACTTCATTCTGTCGTAAAACACGAGAAAAATCATTGAAAAGCCACTCCCAGTCCTTTTTAGCCATTTCTTCCGTGTTCACGGTAATACTTCAGCCCTTCAATAAATGTTAAAACATTTTCTCTGTTTGTCCCAGGTGTTATGGAGCTGGATCCTGCGAGAAAAAGTCCTGTTTCAGGTCCGTTTTCAACAAGAAACTTCATCTGCTGCTTAACCTGATCCGGGGTACCCTTTGGCAAAACCTCTGTGACAGAAACACCGGCGACAATTATCAGGCTATCTCCATCTTTTGCCTTCATCTTGCAGATTTTCACATAATCCATTTTTGCTTCGTATTGAAATCCCTGAAAGCCTTTTATTCCGCAATCAAGCAGATATGGTATCAATTCCATCAGATTGCCGTCGCAATGCCATATAAGATTGATGCCTGTCTTTAACACCGGTTCAATAGAACGATAAAAATGCGGAAGCCAAATTTTTTCAAGTGACTTCATACTTACAAGAAGCCCTCTTGAATCAGCCATATCATGGTCCAGCCGATAGAGAAGCGGAAGATTG
>JAMWBX010000035.1:4498-4778 GCA_023818725.1 Candidatus Omnitrophota bacterium | reverse complement strand
CCTCAATAATCGCTCTTGCTGCAGCTTTGTTGTGAAGCTGGTAGTAATCCGCCTGTGCAGAAAAATCTTTTTCAATAACATCCGGATACAGTTGATATGCCATAAAATAGTTCTCGTAGCCATAATAACCATATCTCAGATTTGGAAATCTTATGTAAGAATATCCTGATTTCAGTATACCGGGACCGAGCTTTTCCTGAATTGTTCTTTCTCTCTCGATTATAGAGTTTACTGTCGCGTTTTCATCAAATTCTAAAATACTTTTTTTAATTGATGGAAT
>JAMWBX010000035.1:0-4488 GCA_023818725.1 Candidatus Omnitrophota bacterium | reverse complement strand
TATATGCCTGACGACAGCCTCAGGAGAATCGATCACAATTCCATCAAGAGTGAAATATTTCAAACCCGTAGTAGGGGTTCTTTTTGTGTCCGAACTAAACCCCTGTTGTGTCATACTAAGAGGATTTTCAGGAATGAACTGGTCAAGGCAGTTTATGCCTATATTCCAGAGATATTTAAGATATGTTTTTTCTGGCTCTTTTACATAGGTACCTGGCTCAACTTTTGCTATTTCTTCAAGAAGTGGAATGTCCATCACGTGGATCAAAAATGTGGGAATGCCTTTTGTCTTTTTCCTTTGTATTGTGTCAATTGCCAGCTGCATTGACGGATGTGTCATAATATATCTCAGGTTGAGAACAGTATCTTCATTGCTTCTCTAACACCACAACCAAGTTCTACCTTGAAATTGTACCTGTTCAACATAACTTCAATACCGGCAACAACAGAAATGGTGTCAAAATCGTCCTGCCATCCAAAATGGGATATTCTTATAACCCTGCCCTTGAGTTTGTCCTGGCCCCCAGCAACCGACATACCAAACTCTTTTCTCATATCAGAACAAAATTTTTCGCCATCAATTTCCTGTGGCAAAAGTATTGCTGTAACAGCGTCCGAAGGCGCCTTTGAAAATATCTCAAGCCCCATCGCAGTGGCTGCTTTTCTTACTGCAAGCGCTCTTTTTTTGTGAACTTTCCAAAGATTTTCAAGTCCCTGCTGTTTTATGTTTTCAAGCGATTTATTTAGCCCGCAAACCAGACTTACTGCCATTGTGAACGGAAAATCAAACTTCTCCATCGCTTTTTTATATTTTTTCAGGTCAAGATAATACCTTGGAGTCCTGCAGGTATTAATTTTTTCCCACGCTTTCTTGCTCACTGCTATAAAAGAAAGGCCTGGTGGAAGACTCAGGGCCTTTTGAGAACCTGAAACAAGGATGTCAATGTTCCACTGGTCTGTTCTGCATTCCACTGCACCAAGCCCGCTGATTCCATCGACAATAAAGATTGTTTCAGGAAAACCGGAAACAAGCTTCCCTAGATTTTCAATATCAAAGGATGTAGCTGTCGAAGTTTCCACAAGAGTGGCATAGAAAGCCCTGACATCCGGATTTTGTCTCAAGGTTTGCTCAACCAGTTTAATGTCGACTGGATTACCCCATCCAGGTTCTATCACAATTGGAACACAACCATACGCCTTTAGAATCTCAACAAATCTTTCTCCAAATTTCCCTCCAGAAATAACAATGCCTTTTTCTCCAGGCAAAAGCGTATTTACCACAGCTGCTTCCATCGCGGCAGTTCCAGAACCAGCGATGATGAAAACATCATTTTCTGTTTGAAAAAAATACTTAAGATTTTCAATGACCTTTTCCGCTATGGCAAGAAATTCAGGAGTTCTGTGATGGATGATTGGTTTTGCCATCTCAAGAAGCACTTCTTCTGGCACTGATATCGGTCCTGGTGTAAATAGTCTTTTTTTCATCATATCTTTGCCCCTTGCTGAATCGGAAAAGTTTCAGTCTCATTTGTTATATTTTTTTGATCGAACAATGCAATATTCAGAACATCCATTACATTATCAACAAGTTCAATCTTCAATTCCTTTCTAACCTTTTCAGGAATTTCTTCAAGGTCTCTTTCGTTTTCTCGAGGAATAATTATCGTTTTTATGTCAGCCCTGTGAGCTGCAAGAATTTTACTTTTTAGTCCTCCAATTTTCAGAACCTTTCCCTGTAACGTTATTTCACCGGTCATTGCTATATCGCACCGCGTTTTTCTTCCGGTAACTGCTGAAACAAGAGCTGTCACAATTGTTACTCCTGCTGATGGACCGTCTTTTGGTATCGCGCCCTCTGGAACATGGATATGAATGTCGTAGTTTTCTACAAAATCAACCGGTATGTCAAATTTATCCGCATTGGCTCTTACAAAGCTCAAAGCTGCTCTGGCTGACTCTTTCATAACAGAGCCGAGTTGACCTGTAAGAATAAGTTTTCCTTTCCCTTTCATCAAGGCGACTTCAGTAAAAAGTATATCTCCGCCATACTCTGTCCAGGCCATTCCTGTGGCGATTCCAACTGCTGGCTCTTTAACTTTTGCCAGGGATGTGTATTTTTCCGGTCCAAGGTATTCCGTCAGGTTTTTCAGCCCTATTCTGTAAGTCTTCTGTGTTTTTGACTCAACAATCTGCTTTGTTACCTTTCTGCATATAGCAGCAAGTTGTCTTTCAAGATTTCGAACACCTGCTTCTCTTGTATAATCCTTAATGATCTTTGTTATCGCGGACTCAGAGATATTTATCTCCTCCGGTTTCAGTCCGTGTTGTGGAAGAAGTCGTGGGATAAGAAAGTATTTCGCTATCTGGACCTTTTCCCAACTGGTATATCCAGGCAGATTAATAACTTCCATCCTATCGAGAAGCGGGGGAGGGATTGTGAATTCTGTATTTGCTGTTGTAATAAAAAGAACCTTTGAAAGATCAAACTCCACCTCAAGATAATGGTCTGAAAACATATGATTCTGTTCAGGATCAAGAACCTCAAGAAGGGCGCTCGCAGGATCTCCACGAAAATCAGTGCCGAGCTTATCTATTTCATCGAGCAGAAACACAGGGTTATTGACCCCGGCCTTTCGCATTGACTGAATAATCCTACCAGGTAAAGCACCGATATATGTTCTGCGATGTCCCCTTATTTCTGCTTCATCCCGAACACCCCCAAGCGAAATCCTCACAAACCTTCTTTCCATGCATCTTGCAATGGATTTACCCAGGGATGTTTTCCCACAGCCAGGTGGACCAACAAAACACAAAATCGGTCCTTTAAGAGACTCGGTTCTTTTTCTTACAGCAAGATACTCAATTATTCTTTCTTTAACTTTTTCAAGGCCGTAATGGTCTTCGTCAAGTATCTTTTTTGCATTTTCGATGTCGAGATTGTCTGTGGTCTGGCTATTCCAAGGTAGTGAAATAAGCCAGTCGAGATATGTTCGTATAACTGTGGCTTCTGGAGACAGTGGCATAGTTTTGCTCAATCTACCGAGTTCTTCAAGCGCTTTTGCTTCTGCTTCTTTTGACATCTTTGCGCCGAGAATCTTGTCACGCAACTGAACCAGTTCAGGACTTTCTGTTTCCTTTCCAAGTTCCTGCTGTATTGTCTTAAGCTGTTCATGAAGAAAGTATTCTTTTTGTGTTTGCTCGAGTTTTTTAAGAACCTTGTTCTGGATGTCTTTCTGTATTTCCAGAACGCTCACTTCATTATTAACTATGTCAATCAGCCTTTTTAATCTTTCTTTCTCATCGATGGTCTCAAGAATAGTAATCTTGTCCTTGAACTTCAATGGTAAATAACCAGCAACAGAATCAGCCAGTTTTGATGGATTATCAATTGTTATAAGGGTACCATAAAACTCCTTCGGAATGGATGTATTAAGATTGATATATTTTTCAGCAAGCTCTAGAAGAAATCTTGAGAGAGCTTCAGTTTCTTTATCTTTTTTTGATTCTTCCTTTATAGTCTCGATCGTGCAGGCGAAATATTTTCTATCTGTTATTACTTTAGCAATCTTAACCCTTTCAATACTTTCAACCAGTATTTTTATTGTTCCTGCGGGTTCCCTCACACTCTGTGTGAGCTTGGCCATTACCCCAATTGAACTGAGGTCATTGACGTTTGGTTCTTCAGTTCTTGGGTCTTTCTGAAACGCAAGAATAACCATATTGTCAATGCTCATTGCCTCTTCAACAGCATTTATGGATCGTTGTCTGCCGACAAGAAGAGGCACCACCATGCTTGGAAAAACAACAATATCTCTCAGAGGTACAAAAGGTCTAACAAGTTTCTTTCTGTTATGCGTCTTATTATCAGCCATTTTTATCCTTATTATTAGGGTAAATGATTTTATCCGCCAGACCGTATTCAACCGCTTCCTGAGCACTCATGAAATAATCCCTTTCTGTATCCTTTTCAATCTTTTCCAGTGCCTGGCCTGTGTGCTTTGCCAGTATTTCATTTATGATGTTTCTCAATCTTATCATCTCCCTGGTGTGTATGCTTACATCTATCGTGGTACCTCCAATTTCTCCAAATGGTTGATGAATCAAAACACGAGAGTGTGGAAGTACAAACCTCTTGTTTTTTTTACCTCCAGCAAGAAGTACAGCTCCCATACTCGCTGCCTGACCTATGCAATATGTTGCAACATCACACCTAACAAATTGCATTGTATCGTATATAGCAAGACCTGCGGTTATCGAACCTCCAGGGGTATTAAGAAATACACTTATATCTTTGGTGGAGTCTTTATTTTGAAGAAAAAGCAGCTGTGCAATAACTGTGTTTGCAACTGCATCGGTTATTGTAAATCCAATAAATATAATTCTATCCTCAAGAAGCCTTGAATAAATATCGTATGCTCTTTCGCCTCTTTCGGTAACCTCAATAACATAAGGAATCAACTGGTTAAAGGCTTTATTGTTCTCTTTTTCA
>JAMWBX010000034.1 GCA_023818725.1 Candidatus Omnitrophota bacterium | reverse complement strand
AAACTTGACAAAGGGAGGAATCGAATGGAGCGGTGCTGGTGCGAGGAAGAACGAGCACCGTATAGCACTAAGGCCGAGAAGGTGAGGCCGCTGACCGAAGCACAGAAGTTTTTTCTGTGCAAGACGACGTATAAGTCCGAGCAAGTGCGAGGACTTGTGCGGGTGGTTGCCAGCGCGATGAATAAAGAGCGCTGTATGGCAAGCCCGCCGAGACGGTGAGGCGGGCCGGGTCGACCTGAGCCGTAGGTTGACCTAATCCAGGCCAATTGCTTTTCGCAGAATTAAAATGACATCTGAAATATCAACCTGTCCATCTTCATTCATATCTGCAAGACCAGGGTCAACAGGATCAAGATTAATTGCCATCCTTAAACAAAGTATTACATCTCTTATGTCAACCTCGGTATCGTGATTTAAATCGCCCTTCATACCCTCTTTTGTTTCAAAACTGGTAAACTCGCTCCACTGGCTCCACGCGCCGTTTCCATCCTGATACCTGACTCTCCACAGATATTGAGTATTGTATGAAAGTCCTGAAACTGTAATTGAGGTGAGATTATTTCCATCCCTTTTTGAATCAAAAACAGGATTTACATTCTTGGTGTCGAGGTAAATTTGCCACTGAGAAGCAGCATGAACTTCAGAGCTACCAGGTGAAAACTGGCTCCCTGTTAACACTACCGGCAATGGAACATCTGTTTGCCCATCTTCGGGTGATTGATTGCTCGGTTTGCCTGCAGGGGTAATTCCACCCTGCGCTGTCGTAAAGTATGTCGCATCTGACCAATCACTCCAGATATTATCTCCATTTTGATGCCGTACCTTCCACCAGTATTTTGTGGAACCCTCTAACAAGACAGGTGTTGAAACAGATGTGAGATTTATTGTGTTTGTTCCACTATCCCAGGTAAAGGTTTCCTCTGTTTCTCCATCCTTCCACATCATCCATTGCGAAGAACTGTGAACATTGCTGCCCTGAGCCGGGTTAAACGGACTCGACTGCAATACATATGATAGAGGATTAACTTGTGTTGCTCCATTTGCAGGTGAAAAATTGCTGGGTTTTGAGGGTGGATAAACCTGGGCAATCGTCATCAGATTTCCTTCAACCGTCCAGCCATCACAGGTTACTGAAATGCCTGTATTTTTTGTATGGCTGTAAACATCAGCGTTTTTAAGAATATCAACTCCAAAGGTCTGCCCGATAGAGGCTGTTCCATTGAAATTGAAAACAACCTGATATCTCTGATTCAAGCCTATATCCATCTCTTTATTGATATTTTTAAATGTGATTTTATTTCCTGAAATTGTTCCTGTCGACACCTCTGTTTCATAGGTGCCATTGTTGTCTGCGTCAAGATAAAGCTTTGCGCTTGAAAGCGCTGTGGAGATATTTCCTGTACCTTTCGCTGTTACAATAATGCTGTCAAAAATCACGCTTTCATCAGTTTCCCACTTGTTAAGATGGAACATAAAAGCAAGCATTGGCACATTTTGAGCGCTCTTGCTGATATTTGCGGAAGGAATGTCTTCTGCTTTTGCTTTGATAATTCCAGGTATTGGAGGGAGTCCAATTATTCTTGGAGCACTGATTATGCCATTGGCAAAAACAAAAACTGTATTTCTTGAAAATTCACAACCTGATTTTTCCGCAGTAATAAAATAATATCCTGGGTCAAGATTTAAAATCAGACACTGACTTTCGCTGGTGGTTTCATTTAAGCCAGTTGCAGGCATACCTTCTTCATCAAAATATAAGATATCTGGATTGAGCTTTGTGCCATTTTTATCGTAAAGGGCTATTTTTGCTCCAGCCACATTCATTTCATTGATTGTTTCAAGCTCTATTACAATATCTCCTTTACCATTAATGTGCGACCTTCCAAGCTGATTCAACAACCCTGTATAATCAGTTTGAGGAACAATGAAAAATTCATTCTCTTCTTCATTATCGCCCTGTTTCCTGTTTCCTTCGTCTATTCTTTCTGAAAAATATGTGTCAACATAGTTTGACTTTGAAAATTTGAGTACGCCGTAGTTTACAGGATTAAAAGATATATTGAATGAACCATCAGTTCCGGTTGTCGTTGAACTCAAAGTGCCAGGGATTGAAACTGTCACTGCTGAAACAGGGTTTTCATCCCAACCAACCTTTCCTGAAAGTTGAAGTAAACTGTCAACCTGCTCAATTCCGCCGACAGTGACTTTGTCAGGATAACAAATTGCAACACAGGAAGAAAAATAGCTTGCGGCTTTTGTTCCTGTTATCTTTATTGGTCTGTAAGGATCCACATTATAGACAATGAAAAATCCATTTGAAGATGTTGATGTTAATGAACCATCAGGCATATTGCTTGCGTTGACATATCTAATAGTTCCAGCATTTGCGTTGTTGTCGATATATCTGGCAGTTATAACAACCCCGGACACTCCACCGTACTCATTACCAACCCTACCAAAAATATCCGCTTTCCCACTTGTATGGGCAATGCCACCAGATGATGGATTATGGAAAGTGCTGTAGATTGTGTTTGAAATCAGGGGAAAAGTAATATCATTCGCATCCATTTCCCCTGAATTTCCAAGCTGATTGTATGTGTCCACATAACCGGTTTTGCTTGCTTTAAACTGAAATCCAGTGGAATAAGCCGGAACATTTGATATTGTAAAATTCCCCTGACTGTCAGTAGTGGAAGAAAGTCCTGTTCCGACAATATATACAGTTGCACCGCTAATTCCTTGATCGCTGGTAATATCAAAAATCCTTCCGCTCATATTAACACCAGCAAAACAAGAACCTGCAAAAATCATTATAAGTAAAGCTTTCAGTCTCATGTCAACCCCCTTGTTTTATTTATTCGGTTTGGCTAAGTATTTGTATCTTTCACATCAAAAATATTATACTACAGGCAAAATACAATGCACTATTTTCTAAAAATCCTCTGTTTTGTCAACAATTGAAATAATTTTCCCCTTATGTAGCTTAATCCAGATGCTATCATCCTTTTTGACCTGCGTCGCCTTCTTAATAAGATTGTTCTGGCTGTCATAAACAATACTGTAGCCTTTGCTCAAAATTGATTCAGGGTTCAAAGAAGCAAGTTTTGCCTGCAAAACTTCAACCTGATTTCTTATTCTTTCTATGCTGGCTTGAAAAAAATTCACTGCTTGCTGGTTAAAAATTGAAAGCGAGCTTTCCATCTGTTTTATCAAAAGATGCCATTGAGAAACCTGGCTAACAAACCTTCTTTCAATCTCTTTGAAAGAATCAAAAACCTTTTTGAAACATCCATGCATTTTTTCAGCGCAGTGTCTTATCGAAAAAGAGTATTTCTGAAGGATATTTTCAAACCCGGCAAGTACATTCTGCTTCAAAAGCTCAAGTTCATCATAAAGGTCTTCAAGGATTGATTCAGAAGATGAAATAAGCACATCTTCAACCATCTGTATATTTTGAATCAGTTGCTCCCTTTGATTTCGGATAAAAGCAGCAACAGCTGTCGGGGTTGAAAAACTTCTATCAGCAACAAGATCCGCAATTGTGATATCCCTTTCATGGCCAATGCCTGTTATAACAGGCAGTTTTGAATCAAAAATTGCGTTTGCTACATCTTCATCGTTAAATGCCTTTAAGCTTTCAAGCGAACCACCGCCTCTTATAAGCACTATGACATCAAGCCCGGATATATTTCTGTTAAAATACCTTATCGCTGAAATAATTGAATCAACAGCGTAGGCGCCTTCAACATACACATTGATATGGTAGATTTGAAAACCATACTGGCCGAGATTTCTCATAAAATCCTTTATCGCTGCTCCTGCCATAGATGTAACAAGCCCAATTCTTTGAATAATATCAGGGACTGGCTTTTTTCTTTCAGGCGAAAAATAACCTTTTTCTTCAAGCTTTTTTTTCAATGCTTCAAAAGCCTGTTTCAAAGCGCCTTCTCCAAATGGCTCAATCTTCGAAACATCTATCCTGAATCTGCCTGATTTCTTGTAGATTCCAGGAAAACCTGAAACAATAACCTGCATGCCATCCTTAAGCAGGTGCTTGTATGCTTCAAAGCTTCTCCAGCCAATAAAGCACTCAACAATCGCTGATTCAACATCAGGATTTGATTCCTTGAGAACAAAAAAGCAGTATCTGTCTCTCGGGTTAACATCGCTTATTTCACCAAGAACCCTGCAAGAAATCTTTGACAATTCAAGATTCACTGAATCCAGAAATTCGCTTACAGTAAGGTATTCCTTTTTTAATTCATTAGATCCCTGAATTTCTGTTTCTTGCTGCTGGTTAAAAAGATTCCAATCATCGAGCGGACTCTTCTCTTTTTCCATTTTCATCCTTTCAAAAGATCAATAAGCGTTCCAGGGATTATACCGGTCCACTGTTAAATCGTAAATTTTCTTTGTCTGATGATACCTGACAGCAGGCATTTTCTTTTCTTTAATTTTATCAAGTATTTCCCTGTGGCCAAACTGCCTTATAATTTCCCATTCAGTGCCACTGTCAACAATCTGGTTGATATCCCAGAAATATGCGCCATCAAAGCCACTGTCAAGAATTTTCGCCATAAAAGATGCTCTCGCCACTGTATCAAAAGGCTTCCATGCTCCACCATGAGCATTAACACCCGAACCGCCAGGAAAAATTTTTGTTCCTGCCACCTTTAATTTTTTAACAGGTTCAAGGTCTGTATTTACCTCAGGATCGTCTTTATGCCCTGCGCCAACAAGAATTGACTCAAAATAGGAGCGGCTTGCAAGCATCTCTATATCAAGACCAAAAACCAGGTTTCTATCAAAATCCCTGGGAACAATACAGGAAAGAACTTTTCCCCTTGAAAAAACAAGTTTGTAAACCCTTTCCACAAAATCAGCCAGCAGATTATGCCTCACTGAAAGCATTTGTGGACTGTCACACTCTTCAGGAAGTCTGGGATTTCTTCCGTATCTCTTTTTAAATGCTTCAATAACCGGCTTCTCGCAAATCATAAGCGGAAGTCCTCTATTAAACGCAAGACAAATCCCTTCGTGGTCATAGTCAAGCAATTCATTAAGATACCCGCAAATGACATCTTGAACCTCCTTAAATGCATAGCTAATTCTTCTAACTCTATTACCATACTCATCAATGCAGTGCCACTGGGGATTTTTTGCAAAAAAACTCAAAGTACAACAGTGCAATGGAAACGGCCGGTAGAAAGCGGCCACCCTGAAATAAAAATGAAGTTCAAGTCCAATTTCTTTTGTAATCTGCCTGACAAGACCAAGCGGATCAATCCCTTCCTTTATTAAATTTTCAAGCGAACGATTGAAAACCCACGAGTTCTGATAAAAACAAGCGCTATCAGGCCATGGAAGCCTATCAGCAAACCTTGATTCTTTCACATTAATAAGCCCACCGCCGTAAACCCCCCAGATAATCCTGAAAAAATCGCTGTTTTCAAGCGGAAGTATGTATTTATACAGGTCTCTGTATGAATCCATCCCGTTCCAGAATAAACAATGGCCGTCATTTGTAGCGATCAGATTTCTTTTTGAATCAGATCTACTGCTTTCAACGGCTCTGATATAAAAGATTATGATTTCTTTATTCGAAAAAGCGCTTCTAACCGGCGCTATATGAAGTTTTTTCCCCGTAAAATCTGCCTCAAAACAAAAATAATCTCGCACATCATGGGGAGAACCTTTTACCTGGTAATAGCCTTTATCCCCATCAAGCCAGATTCTTATTTCAGGATTAAAAGCGACATAAATTTTATGCCAGCCACAAAGTTTGAGCTCCAGCACAAGTTCACCTGCTTTTGAATATGCTCCTGTTGCAAGTCCTTTTCCAGAAAAATCATCAAGGGTATAATCAAAACTAATCCAGCCATCGCCAGGACATTCTGCTGGCTTAAAAGAATCGCAGATCAAAGATGGAAGATTTGAAAAAATTTTTTCTGCCATCGCGCTTTCTCCTTATAACTTATAATTCTATATCATATCACACGGAAATGGAAAAATTAATCGCGGTATAAAAATCCGCTCCCTGCAAAAGTGAAATTTTTCTGCCTGAAATTAACTTTTTGCTAAATTTTTCAACCACTCAATTTTTTCCCATTTTCCGTCAAAATTCCAGAGCGGAAATATTGAGTTATTCTGGAAAAGGGGCTCATCAAGAGGCAAAAAAGGATAAAGTTTCTTTGAAATTTCAAAATCAATCGTACCGGGTATGGGGCTGTATTCAGCAATCTTGATTTTGCAGGGAAAATTTTTCAAAATTTTTACTGTTTCGACAACATCCTGAAATTTTTGCCCGGGAAGCCCTGCGAGAATATAAACCCCGATCTCCTGCGGAATAAATTTAGCGTCCACAAGATTCTTCATCGCTTCTTCAAACTCTGAGAAAATCAGTTTAAAGCTTGATTCCTTCTGCCTTTTTTCATCAAAACCCTCAACTGAAAGTCTCAGGGTTTTAAATCCTGTTTCTTTTAAAAACCAGGCGACTTCCCTATCTATGAACCTGGGATGAATTCCATTAGGCGTATGAAAGTTGAATTTCTTAAGTTGTATCAGTTTTTCAATAATTCTTTTAAGGTGATTAAAATCGCATAAAAGGCCATCATCGTAAAAGGCAATGTCATTAAAATTGTAATTCTCCATATTCTCAGCCACCTCTGAAACAACATCATCAATATCTCTGTGGAAATATCCGGGATGCATCTTCTTGACGCCGCAGTAATAACAGGAAAAAGGGCATCCGTAACTTGTGCGCAAAACAAAATACGAAAGCTTCTTATAAACCTTCCAGAAAGGTTTGAGATTTCCATAATATCTCAAGTCGGAACGGGTGAAACTATTGAAAACTTCCACAAATTTTTTTATATCGCTACCCTGAAAAATGATGTCAGCCCCGGTTTTCTTTGCGTGCTCAGAACAAAAACTTGGATAGCCACCTCCAGTTATCACAGGAGCATCCGTAAAATCTTTGCAAACTTTTATAACCTCCATCACACCTTGATACCAGTATGTCATTCCACAGCTGATCAGTATTACATCCGGTTTTCCGACGCTTTCAAGAAATTTAAGAAAAACCTCCTGTGGCAAGCCGAATCTTTTGTATAATCTCGGAACATTTTTGTAAATAACAGGCTTTTCAATCTTTTGAAAAAAGTAATTTCCGCAGCCATATTTTTTTTCTGTTTTCCTTCCATCATAAAAAATGTGATTTCTATCCATAAAATCAAAATAGAAGGTTTCCCAGCCATTTTTTGCAAATAAATCCACAATAAAAAGAAATCCATATGGCTTGCTCCAGAGGTCAAAGGCAGAAAAGTCGTACACCGGAGGGACTATAAACAGAGCCTTCATTGAAAAGTGCTATTATTTTTTTATTTTTTGTAAAAACATCTCTTTGCCGAAAATTACCCTGTATCTGCTTATCCTGTTTTTCCCGCTGGATGTCCAGGCCTTCATATTCATCTCTTCCGCGCAATAACCGCCCTCAGTATACGAAACCCCATCTTCAATAACATAAAGGTAGTCATCAAAAACACGCACAGTATGTATCCCCACAAGATCTGGGTCGTTTAATCTTGTAATTTCCTTAAATGACTTCCCATCATCATAGATTATTGAAACAAATCCATCTGGATACCTTGACCCTGCGTATATTAAAGACCTCTCTGCATCATATGAAATACCAATGGTCTTAAATGGAAGCTTAAGCGAATAAATCTCAACGATATCTTTGCCGGTATCTTTCATTTTGCTGATGCCAGTGTTCCATCCAGTACGATAAAAAAAATCAGGTTTTGCTGATTTTTCCAGTGAGGGACCGGGCCTTATAACATACGGGTTCGCTGTGCCGCAGTAAAGATAACCTTCAAGCATTGGTTTTGTCCTGTCATATACCTTGAGATCTCCTATGTGGATTTTGTTTCCATCCCCTATGGCTATTCCTGTGGGCCACCAGGTTGTCGCCGGATGTCTGCCCTGGTCCTTATGTCCACCAATATAGAACCAGTACGCGCCAGAATCGAGTTTATAAGAACCTGTTCCATATGTGCCGTATTCACTGCCTGCAATATAAATACGATTATCCTGTGGCACAACAAGAATCTGATGGGCTCGATGGATACCAAAAATCTCGCCTTCCACTCCGAAATTCATATCTTTGTCTCTTCCATCCCTGTTCAGTTTTATAACCAATCCTGAAGATGCTCCAGAAAACATTTTCTTCAAACGGAGCAAAACAAAAATTTTCCCGTCAGGCGCTATTGCCAGATCCCATGGATTTTCTAAAAAACAAGGGTAAAAATATGATATCCTTGCCGTATTTGTTTTTGATAGTTTTACAGGATTCAGTATCAGCGTATCACCTGAAACAATGAAACTTGTTTCACCCCTCAATGCATCTCCGGTATCACGATATTCAATATCATTCACAA
>JAMWBX010000033.1 GCA_023818725.1 Candidatus Omnitrophota bacterium | reverse complement strand
CTATTTTTCTTTTGAAAGGAAGGCGCATCTGCGGCCGATTAAACTTCCAGGAAGTGATCAGGCGATAAAGCATATCTGGAGAATTGCGCTTGCTTATCTGATTGATGCATATGGGGAAAACTACGATAAGGCAGCATATAAGTTTATTAAGGATATATCGCCTCACGATTTATTCATCGTTGAAAAGATGATTGAAAACAATATAAACTGCCCAGTTTCCTCAGGCATGGGAAGATTTTTTGATGCCGTCAGTTGTATCTGCGGCTTAAGAAGTTCCATCAGTTATGAGGGTCAGGCTGCTGCAGAACTTGAGTCAATTCTTGAAGAAAATGCTTCAGACAAGCCCTACGGTTTTGATATAATCAAGGAAGGTGGGAAACTTGTTCTGGATCATCGTATTACAATAAGAGAGATAACGCAAGATATTATTAAAAACATTCCTGTTTCAAGGATATCGCACAGGTTTCATCTGACAATTATTCAGATGGTCAGAGAAATTTGTAGATTGATAAAAAAAGATACTGGAATCAACATAGTTGCCCTTTCAGGAGGAAGCTTTCAGAATGTATTCCTTTCTATGAGAGTAAAAGATGCCCTTGAAAAAGATGGCTTCAGGGTTTATTCTCACAGGCAGATTCCGCCAAACGATGCCTGTATTTCCTCGGGGCAATGTGCCATCGCTGGGTTTCAGATTTATAAGGGGGAATTATGTGCCTTGCAGTACCGATGAAAATAAAGAAAAAAAAAGGAAATATAGCTACTGTATCACTTGGTGGCGTTGAAAGAAACATTGATATTTCCCTTGTAGAAAACGTAAGGGTTGGTGATTATGTGATTGTGCATGCGGGTTTTGCCATACAGAAGCTAAGAAAAAGCGATGCAAAAGCCACCCTGAAACTTTTGAACGAGATAAGCAATGAAACACTTGGATGAGTTCAGAAATTCCAAACACATCACTGCTATTGTTTCTCAGATACATTCGATTTCACAGATTATTGGAGGACAGGTAAATCTCATGGAGGTTTGCGGCACGCATACAATGGCAATAGGACGGGCAGGAATAAGAAAAATGCTTCCTGAAAATATCAACCTGATTTCAGGTCCCGGATGTCCTGTGTGTGTCACTCCAAATTCATATATTGATGGAGCCATCAAGATTGCAAAAGCCGATAAAACGAGAATCGTTACCTTCGGGGACATGTACAGGGTTCCATCCGGCAATGGTTCCCTTGAGAAAGCAGCAGCACAGGGAGCAAGGATTGATATTGTTTATTCGCCTCTTGATGGCCTTGAAATTGCGAAGGCGAATCCGCATCAAGATGTCATATTTTTGGCGGTTGGATTTGAAACAACTGCGCCTTTAACTGCAAGGATAATTCGCTATGCGCAAGATCAGAAAATAAATAATTTTTCTGTTTTTTCCTGTCACAAGCTTATTCCACCAGCTATGGAGGCGCTTGTTAATGACCTTAATCACACAATACATGGTTTTATATGTCCCGGACACGTAAGTGTGATAATTGGCTCAAGGCCCTATGAAATTTTTCCTCGAGAATATGGTATTGGCTGTGTTATATCAGGTTTTGAAATAACCGATATCCTTCATTCAATACTGATTCTTCTCGAAATGATAGCTGGAAAAAGGAAAGTATCTGTTGAAATTCAGTACAGCAGGTGCGTCCAGAGGGATGGAAATACACTGGCGCTGAATCTGATGAAGGATGTTTTTGATGTAGTGGATGCAGAATGGAGAGGAATTGGGGTGATAAAATCAAGTGGTCTTGAAGTGACTGAAAAGTACAGCAAATACAATTCTGCCTGCAGGTTTGAAATTGATAAGAAAGGTCTTTCGGATAAAAAAGGGTGTATCTGTGGGCAGATTTTGAAGGGTCTGAAGAAACCATACAATTGCAGGCTTTTTGCAAAGCAGTGTACCCCTGAGCATCCTGTTGGTCCCTGTATGGTTTCATCTGAGGGTACCTGTGCAGCATATTATGCCTATGAGAGATGAAAGGATACTGCTTGCTTATGGAACAGGGGGGAAACAGTCCAGGTTATTCATTGAAGAACTGGTCTTGAAATATTTCAATGACCCAGCATTAAAAAATCTTCCTGATTCTGCCAGCATAAAGGTGTCATCCGATAGAATCTTTTTCACAACAGATTCATTTGTTGTTAATCCTATTTTTTTCCCTGGAGGCAACATTGGAAAACTTGCAGTATGCGGCACTATTAATGACCTTGCGGTTGCTGGCGCAAAACCGGTATACTTATCTTGCTCGTTTATTATTGAAGAAGGTTTTAGACTGTCAGATCTTGAAAGAATTTTGAAATCTATGGCGTTTGAAGCGAAAAAGGCTGGCGTGAGAATTGTTACCGGCGACACAAAGGTTGTTGAAAAAGGCAAAGCAGATGGAATTTTCATTACAACCTCTGGCATCGGAATAGAACAGACCAATGTGCCTGCTGGAATCGAGAAAATAGAACCAGGGGACAGGATTTTACTCAGTGGTGTACCGGGTATGCATGAGCTTGCGGTTATATGTGCAAGGGGCAATCTTAAGTTCAAGGCAGCTTTGAAAAGTGACTGTGCTTCCATAAACCGTATCATTTCTGATATATTGATGACATCGAAAAATGTAAAGTTTATGAGAGATCCCACAAGGGGCGGGCTTGCGGCGATTTTGAATGAAATAGCGATAGGTTGTAATCTGGGGTTGTTGGTCTATGAGAAAAAGATTCCGCAAACAGAAGCCACCAGATCCCTGTGCGAAATTCTCGGCTTTGACATATTAAATCTTGCGTGTGAGGGTAGGGTAGTTGCGATAGTAGCTCCACAGGATGCAGACAAGGTTGTGTCAGTTATGAGAAGACATCCATCTGGTAGAAAGGCTGCTGTGATAGGCCAAGTCACATCAGAGTTTCGAGGGAAGGTTGTTATGGAGACAATTAACGGTTCCCAGCGTTTTGTTCTAATGCCCTCTGGTAGACAATTGCCAAGAATCTGTTGAATGCTGTTAAATAAGACTAAAATTTACCGTGGCACAAATTAAGTTCAAACAACTAATTGGCGTAATGGCCGTCCCGGCGATAAAGAAGATAAAGTATGGCGAATATAACAAAACTACTGTGTCAAGGCCGAGATAAGGTATATAAAATTGTTATTGAAAGGTTTAGAAAGTATCTGGCATGAAATCCAGGTTATCCTTATATATATTTGAGATGGGTACTGGAACTGAAAGGGATAGGGCTTTATATAGCCTATTTTATGATTTTATTTTCAGTTGTCTCATTTTTTTTCTATGTAAGGTTCCAGGAAAATTGGTCTGGTTGTAATTGTAAGATTCAGATAGCCTTCTGCGGATGGAGAGACAATGTGCGGACTGGAATTTAAGCCATCTAACTGGCTGACAGGAGTTTCTGTAAGCAGATATTCTCCCTTTATAAGTGGAAGGTAAACTGTGGTAGATGGTTCTTTTTCACCGGGCAGATAACGTTTGCCATCATCGTACCAGAGGACATAAACTGGCTGGCTCCGAACAATGAACTTATACGCATATACTCCATTTCCAATGTTTAAATGGCTGACTTCTGAGAAATCGCTTAGTTTTCGGACAACAAGACACAGGGCATGAAATGCAGGTCGTGGCTTAGCCGGTCTTTCAGGTATGCCGACTGTGTCAATTAACCCCTGAAATGCTGCGGTGCCGGTGATTGTTGGTGCAAATGAAAACAGGGCAACATCCGTTATATTACCGATGTTAATCCCGGCAAGACCTTCTGCCATAGCCAGCACAACCTTTTTAACCAGGCCTTTAGCCTGTTCAGCCCTAAGCCAGCGGATCGACTCGATATGTTTGCGGTGGTTGGATTGAGACAGTGCTTTTAATGTTGTTTCAATCGCCGACCGCTGCGCATAAGTATAAGGTGGCACGGGTTCACCCCAGAACATCATTGGCGAAGCCGTGTAGTTGACATCGCCCACCCAGATTGGCTTTTCATAGCCGTATTGCCGCATGGTTTGACGCAAAAATCTTGCCATTCCACTGATTTCGCTCCAATCGCTCAAACAGTGAAATTCCACGATGTCAAACAGTTCGGGATGCGCCAGCAACCGGCGGATTTCAGTAAGATATTTTTCGATTGTCTGTCGACGTTTTGCCGGCATGGACGCGAGAGTCTCCGGAATTTCTTTCGGGTCAGGATGACCTTCAAACAGTCCTGCGAGAAAGAACCCGATTAAAATCACTTTTGCTCTGGGATTTGCCTGTTTGATTGTTGGATATGCAATTTTGAGAAGTTCAAGGTATTCATCAAGCGTTCCCTGCCAGAAACCGGTGCCCCATTCTGCTTCAATTTCCCAGTACTCGATGGAATAAAAAAGTCCTGGCGCATGATCTGGATTGTTTATGTCATATCTTTGAACCAATGCCCGCAGGTAATCTTTGTAGTCCTCGATATATTCTGGTTTTGGCAGGGAACTACCCGAAGCAATGGGTTTTACTGGCTTGCTTGATGCCCAGCGGTTCATAGATTTGACATAGAGCTGAAATAACCTATTATCTGGCGGATTTTAATAATGTCAGGTTTAATCAAAAAAAATTTGATGACTGATGTGTTTATGTTTCTAAACTTTTCTGTAGAAGTCCTTCAATTCCTTAAGCTTATTTTCAATTGAGGCGTCAGAAATTGCTTCCTCCATTGCCTGGGAGATTTCATCCTGAGTTAATGCCCTGGTGGTTTTGACACCGCAAAGAACAAAAGGTTCACCTCTTTCCTTTGCATACCTTGCAGCTTCATTCCTTTTTTCAAAAACGATCTCACCGCGCTTTATGGCAGGAATATCCTTTATTTCATTTTCTGGAACATTTCTGACAACAGCATACATTGAATAAAAACCGAGTCCTGGATTCAGAACCAGAGTGAGTTCCTCGATTGTTTCTTCTGATACTGTCACTCCTGTTCCAGCGGCTTCTGCTACTGTAAGACATAGATAGGGCCTTGTCCTGATTCTAAACCTCCTTCTAATATTAGTTTCCTCCATTTTTTCCCTCCTGTTTTATGTTGGTTTGTTTTGTGAAATACAACAGTTGTTTTACTTTTAACCTTCCATCCTCTTTTGCCGCTGTCCATGTATCGGCGAAAGTCACAAGCAACGTCAAATGGCATTCTTTATGGGCAACAGGTCTGTTTTCAAGTATGTATTGACCGTCATGATAAAGTATTGCTTGCGCCTCTTCGTCTGACAGAGAAATAAACTTTGAAACAAGATAAAGGCTTCTTGCAGCAGAGGACATTTCAACTAGTTCTTCGTTATAAATGTAAGATGTATTCTTTTTCAAGTACCTTGGCGCATATGGCATACCAACCTTGCCGGTATCATGGAAAAGACCGACAATGACGCAGCTTTCAGCAGGGATTTCCGGAATCAGAACGTTTTTTAACGAAAGCATTGTCGTGGCAACATTTACCGAATGTATGATGAGTCCGTGCTCAATGTTGAGGTGGTATTTTGTGCTTGCAGGAGCAGTAAGCCATGTTGTTTCTTTTTCAAGAAATCTCACAAATTCCTCACATTCTGTTCTTCGAATCGTGATTTTCGAAAGTAATTCTCTGTAATTCTTTTCAATTTCAGGGTTTAGACCCATATTCTTTGGTCACAGGTATATTTGTGAACTGGAGAGATACAGTTTCATACTCCTGACGCATAAACGTACCATGTTGATCAGTAATCTGAACCGGTGCAACCGTCATTTCAACAAAACCTATTGATTTTGCTTTCGATGAAATGTTTTTAAATACGATCTGCGCCTTTATTTGCCTGTTTTCTTCCATCCAGATATCGAAGTTATCTGACATTCTGCCAGCACTGAGAGATTGAATCTTTCCTGACTTTCCAATGTACGCTTTTATCCCTCCAAGCATAAAGCTTGATGGAGAGTAAATCTTTCCATTATCATCAATTGCTCTGATCGTATCTACAGTCATATAGCGGGCCTGGTCAAAATTATTTTTGACATCGATATTGAGGGTCAGTGTATTTCCATCCATTACAGGTTCCCGAAGAATAAAAATGAAATCATGGGCTTCTTTTACCTGGGGGACAAATGAAATTTTTTGAGCCTGTTGATTGGATTGTGGTATTCTAAAACTCAGCTTGACAAGTTCATCGATTGTTTGGTTTCTTTCAATGATGCTCGAGGCGCCTGCGAAGATTCTTGCCATTTCGGCATCAATTATCTTTACGGAGACATAAATGGAGTTACCCGCAGGATAAACACTGCCTGTTAAGATTGCTTCAGCCCCTGAAATTTTTCTGATCTGTTTTGCAAGCCCCGGGTCTATAATACCTGTGAATGAAATACCCTTTTCAGCCAGCATTTTTCTAAGTTGATTTCTGTCAATTACAGTAATCTTTTTTTCATAAGAGGCGAGTGAAATTGAAATCTCTTCAGCGAGAAGCCTACCCAGTACATTAACATTTCCCTCCAGATCAGTAAAATCCGTGACTGCCAGAATACTTGTTTTATTTTCTGTCAACGATTCAGCAACTGTTCTTGCTATTGAAGTAATTTCAGCAACAACTGGATTTACTGCTTGACAGATAGATGCGCAAAGTAATGTTATTGGAAATGAGAAGAAAACTTTTTTGAATCTCATTTTACTCTCCTTAGAAATATGATATCATAAGAAATAGCCCGTTAAAAGTCAAAGCAAGAAATGATTCCATGATAAGAAAGGCATCCGAACTTTTTGTTTTTTATATTACGTTCCTTGTTATCTTATTGAACCCATCTACCAGATTACCCAAACCATCTTCATTTATAAATGATTTCGCTGGAATTCTGACGATTGATGAAAAATCAGAGCTGGAAAAACTGGTCAGAGATTTTGAAAAGTCCACAGGCATTGAGATTGCGGTTGTTATGCTGGGATCGCTTGAAGGTAGGAGCGTTGAAGATGTTTCAAACGAGATCTTCAGTAGCTGGGGGATAGGCAAGAAGGATAAGGACAATGGTGTTTTAATTCTTATTAGCATGAATGAAAAGAAGATAAGAATTGAGGTTGGTTACGGTCTTGAAGCATCTCTTACAGATGGAAGATGCGGCTATATAATAAGGAACCGAATCGCGCCTGCATTCAAAGAAGGCAGATATTTTGATGGCCTTAAGGCAGGGATAAACGGCATTGAAGATGTTGTTGCTGGCAAATCGCAGGATGTTGATTCAGCCTCCAAATTTTCCCCAAATAGCGGTTCTATTGCCTTTTTGATTGTCTGGCAGTTGTTTTGTTTGTTTTATGCCTCAAGGGTTGCAGGTTTGCTCGGATTTGTGATAATTGCCATAGAACTGGCTGTTCTTGATTATATGATTGCGAGCGCTTCTATTAAGGGTTATCTATGGATGCTTGCGTTACATATCCCGTTTTTAACCTGTTTTTTTCTTTTTTTCCTGTTTTTCATCCTTAATATAACCGGCATTATGAAAACAACAAAAACCTCAAGCAAAAAATGGTTTAGGGGTTTTCACTCGGGTTCTTACGGTGCTGGAGGTGGTTTTTCTGGAGGCGGATTTGGCGGAGGTTCGAGCGGTGGGGGTGGTGCGACAGGCGGCTGGTAAATTTTAAATTTATAACAGGGAGAGCTCATGTCTGGAGATAAAATAAGCAAAAAAATAAATAAGTTCGTCGATAAATTGAAGACCTATTTTGAGGATGAACTGATAAGCGTTTTAATTTATGGTAGTTATGCTCGGGGTGATTATTTGAAGGGTTTTTCTGATATCAATATTCTTGTGCTTGTGAATGAATTGTCAATAGACGACCTGTTGAACGTTTCGCGTCTTTCTGGGAAATTTTTTAATGTCAGGCAGGCGATTTTTACGCCCTCTATTCTTGAAAATTCCTGGGATTTTTTCCCCTTGCAATGGACTGAGATAAAAAAACACGGGATTATCGTGTATGGAAAGGATTTTAAAGATGAAATTATGGTTTCGCAGGAAGCGCTTAAAACACAACTGGGAAGGGAAGCAAGGCAATTCTATTTCACAATGCAGGGTCTGGTAATGGAAAGAAACTATGAAGCCATATTCCAGACGATACGAAGGCAAACAAGGATAATTCAGAGTGGTCTTGAGTATTTGAAAATAAAAAAGGTTGAATTCAACTATCTGGCGGAACTTGAAAACCTGATGAGAAAGAAATTAAAATTAGCTTTCGGCAATGTGAATGTTATGAGATTTGCCGGTGCACATATGGAAACGCTTGAGAAAACAATCTTGATTCTCAACTCACTTCAGCAGGATTGATGGTGGTGAGAATTCTCGGTTTATTACCCGAAAATGGCAGAATAGAAAGGCTACATTGAATTTTTTCTCTCAAAACGAGCGATAAATTTTTGAGGAAATCTCTTCCAAATAACTTTGACTTTTTTGAATTGTTTGAAAAACAGGCTGGATATGCGGTGGAAGCGGCTACGACATTCAAGGAAATAACGGAAACAGGTGTTTTGTTGCTCATTCCTAAAATCCCCCTCAATCCCCCTTTTTCAAAGGGGGAAACTGCTTTTGAAATCCCCTTATGTCCACCTTTATAAAATGAGAAAATCATCTTGAAATCCCCCTCACTCCCCCTTTACAAAGGGGGAAA
>JAMWBX010000032.1 GCA_023818725.1 Candidatus Omnitrophota bacterium | reverse complement strand
GCCGCCAGGGCATTTGGCGCGCAAATAAATACTGAAAAATGCTGCTGGATAGTTCATGGTTTCGGGAAGAATCTGAAAAACCCTGAAAAGGTAATCGACCTTATGAACTCAGGAACCTCTTTTAATCTAATGTGTGGTGTGGCTTCTCTGGGGAATTTTGAAGTAGTGCTTGATGGAGATAAATCTTTAAGAACAAGACCTGTTGAACCTTTGCTGTCTGCTTTGAAAGAATTGGGTGCAGAGGCTTTTTCGATAAACCGCAATGGAAGGCCTCCTGTAAAAATTAAGGGTCCTTTAGCAGGTGGAAAAGCAAAGGTTGATGGCATCAATTCGCAATTTGTATCTTCATTGCTTATATCTACGCCTGTTGCTTTCAGCGATACTGAGCTAATTATAACAAACTTGCATGAGATACCTTATGTGATGATGACCCTTAAATGGCTTGACTCACAGGGAATAAAATACGAAAGGTCTGAAGACCTGACGTATTTCCATATTAAGGGCAACCAGAAGTATTTACCTTTTGTGAAGGAAATGCCTGGTGACTGGAGCTCTGCTACATTTCCATTGGTGGCAGCAGCCATTACAGAATCAGATATTGTTGTAAATGGGATCGATATAAACGATGTTCAGGGTGATAAAAAGATCATTGATTACCTCAAGCAGTTTGGAGTTTGTGTTCACGTAGAAAAAGATGGAGTAAGAATCAACAAGGGAGACCTAAAGGGTCAGGAACTTGACTTAAATTCAACACCTGATGCACTTCCTGCTATGGCAGTACTTGGTTGTGCTGCAGAGGGTTGTACAAGGCTTTTTAATGTTCCTCAAGCAAGAATAAAAGAAACAGATAGAATCAGGGTGATGGCGCAGGAACTGTTAAAAATGGGTGCTGATATTCAGGAAGTACGTGACGGACTGTTGATACGCAAGAGTTCACTGAAGGGCACCGTTGTTGACGGACATAAAGACCACAGGGTTGTTATGGCTCTCGTTCTTGCAGGGTTGATTGCAGAAGGTGAAACGATTATTACAACTGCCGAATGTGTTTCAGTTACATTTCCGGGATTTTTTAAGGCGATGAGAGAAATTGGAGCAGATATTAAAATCGAGAACGAATAAAAACAGAAGGTGCTTAAAAAGATGCAAGCATCTGCTGAACCTTATCAACAGTTTGATCAAGAGAAAGTGCGGTGGTGTCGATTATTCTATCGGCAAAGCACGAAAAATCGTGTTCCTTCATCATCTGACGGATATGTGCCAGTGCATGCTGTCTTCTTATTAGATTTCTACCTTCTTTTCCCGGATAGAGACGAAGAAGTATCACCGAGGGTTCTGCCGTAAACCATATGATAATACCATTGATTTTAAGAGTATGTCGCAGTTTTGGATTGGAAATAGCATCAGGTCCAGTTGATATTAAACAGTTTTCGTGTGATATGAATTTCTCTATCAAATTGCTTTCAATTTTTCTTAAATATTCTGTTCCTTTTACCTGGGATATATGGGCTATTCTATCTTTTTCCTGCTGCTCTATCATTTGTTCGAGATCCAAAAGTTCCCTGCCTAATCTCTTTGCAAGTATTACTGCCGTCTCCCTTCTCCAGGTTCCTTTGAAACCCGCAAAAATTATTTTCACTTTGTAATTTGATTATGCTTTTTTAATAAATTCAAAAAGGGCCTTTTTCATTTCTTTCACCGGTGCTGCCATTTTTGTCCACAGCGTAAAAGATACTGCACCCTGAAAAACGAGCATCGACAAACCATTCAGGCATCTGATATTTTTTTGTTTTGCTGCTGAAATCAAAGCTGTTTCTCTGTTGTAGACAATGTCATATACAAATACTTCCTCATTGAGATTTTTGCTTTCTATCAGGGCTATATCTTCTTCTTTCATGCCAACCGAGGTGGTGTTAACAATAAGGTCAACCTTTTTCCAGATTTCATTATCATTTCGCTTCTCAAAGGGAATTACTTCTACATTTTCGAATCTGAAATTTCTCTTCAGATGCTCTTTTAACGAATATGCTTTTTCAATTGTGCGATTGCATATTAAAATTCCTGAGACATCATTTCTGACAAGAGAACCTGCTATTGCAAATGCTGAGCCTCCGGCACCAAATAAAAAGACAAGTTTTTCCTTCGGAGAGAAATTTCCGTCTTCCTTTAAGGAACGCAAAAAACCCATTCCATCTGTTGTGTATCCTTTCAAAAGTCCGTTTTCGTTCACTATTGTGTTTGCAACTCCAAGAATCCTTACTTCTTCATCCATATCATCGAGATGTTTAACAACTTCTTTCTTATGTGGAATTGTTATATTGACTCCTTTTATTGAAAAAATTCTGATAGCATCTAAAGCAACCTTAAGATGCTCCGGTTTTACTTCAAAAGGGATATAAACCCAGTTAAGGTTATAAAAATGAAAAGCAGCATTTTGAAAAACTGGAGAAAGGGAATGCTTCACTGGCCAACCAAAAACGCCTGTAAGAGTTGTTTCGCCTGTTATTGATAAGTTTGCCATATAATTATTCTACAATTTTTGACCTATTTCTATCAACTGTGGCAAATTTCCAGTGCTTAAGTTTGTGTTAAGGTAGGAAATCAGCCAGTATGTTATCATATTTTTATGCTAGTAATGCCAAAATTTGGATTTAAATGGTTTTCTTCGAACAGAACAAAGGGCATAAAAAATATCTTGATTATAGGTTTGAGTTCAGTAGGCGATAACCTTCTTATTTCGCCCGGTATCAGGCTTATAAAAGACAACTGCAAACGTGCAGCCATAGATTTTGTCGTAGGCCCAAGAGCTGCTGATTTTGCAAAAGAAAATCCATTGTTTTCAAATATTTATATCTGGGATAAGAAAACAGGTATAAAGACCCTTATAAGGATGCTTGAAGGCAAAAGATACGACCTTGTAGTCGATTTCAGGAATTCTTTGCTTCCATTTTTCATAAATGCAGAATACAGATTGACTTTTTTTCTCAAAGAATTATTTTCAAAAAAATTTTCAACCCATGAGGCAGAAAGAACAGTTAGATTCCTTGAGCCGTATTTTGGAAGGTGTAAGAATATCGAGTTATATTTTCCCCTTTATAAAAACGAAATACAGCAATACACAGAGGTATTTGAAAAAGATGGAATTTTTCTCGATTCAGACAATTTCATTGTTTTGAATCCGGGAGCTGCATTTGAAAAAAAAAGATGGGATAAGGATAGATTCGCGGAGCTTGGAAGGCAAATCATTTCAAAATATGAGGTTAAACTTATGATCGTTGGAAACAAAAAGGAGCTGGGTCTTGCCAAGGAAATTACTGCTAAGATAAGAAGTGAAAGAGCCCTGAACCTGGCTGGCAAGATAAGTTTCAGGCAACTTGCTTTTCTTTTATCAAGGGCTTTGTTATTGATTACAAACGATACTGGAACAATGCATCTTGCTTCGGCAATGAAGTGTCCTGTGATCGCGATTTTCGGTCCAGGAAATCCTTTAAGATATGGACCGATTGGTACGAAAAGCATTGTACTTCATACCGACAGGAAATGTTTTCCGTGCAGACTGGAGTCGAGGTGCAAAGTGGGCTTTATTTGTATGAACGATGTGATGGTCAAGGATGTGATTTCTGCAGTTGAAAAATTATTAATGCACGCTAAAGATCTATTCTGATTCCAGCCCCCAGTTTTTCATATTTTCAAAACTGATTCTTATCGCCTCCCACAGGGGATAAAGGGGGCAAAAATCCATTTCCACAATTGCGTATTTTGCCGTTGATTCTTTTGCTGCTGCAAGGATTTTTTGCCAGTTAAGATTACCGGTTCCGACAGGTACCATTGCTTGTTTATTATCATGGGACATTCCCATATCTTTGAAATGTATAGAATTCAATCTATTTGCGTATTTTTTAATCCACATAGCAGGGTCTCCCCCACCATACTGCACCCAGTATGTATCAATTTGAGTCGTGAGTGTTTCAGGTGAAACACCTTCCATAATGATTTCCAGCCATGTTTTACCATCACATTTTGCGAATTCAATTCCATGGTTATGATACCCGAGAATAATTCCGTGTGTTTTCAGCATGGAGGCTGCCTTTTCAATTTTCTCAACAATTTTTTTAATGGCTTCAATATCATGGGATTGAGAGCCAGGCCAGCTAATATTACAACAGAGGGCATTAAGTGCTAATTGTTCGCTGGCAACTACTTGTGGTTCTTTAAGGATTCTGTCAAGCCCGACATGACTTGAGCAAATTTTTAATCCATTGTCATCCATAATTTTTTTAAACTTTTCTGGAGTGAGATTTGCCAGTCCCGCCGTTTCAACATATCTGTAGCCAATGTCTGACAAAATTTTTACAGCTTTTGAAAACTCTTCAATCGAACCATAGGTTTCTCTGATGGTGTATAATTGAATGGCAATTTTCATTTTACCCTCCTGAAGGTTAATTTTTGCATTGTATTATTTAATTCGCTTCTGGCTTTCCTGTCAAATTTTTCCAGGATTCCGGGATACCAAAAACGTATGGCTTTCCTGATATTGGATGTGGATAAACAAGAACACTTGTTTGATAGACATCCTCTATTATTTCAAATCTTATCACATCCTGAACTTTTCCAAACCTTGCCACAGAACCGTTTTTCAGTAAAAGAATCCTATCACAATACTGGGAAGCGAGATTGAGGTCATGAAGCACTGCAAGTATTGATAAACCTGATCTTCTCTGAAGGCTTTTTAAAAGATCGAGAAAAGCAAATTGATATCCAATGTCGAGGTGTGAGGTGGGTTCGTCAAGAACAATTAATTCCGGTTCTTGAACAAGGCATTGGGCAAGGAGAACCCTTTGTCTTTCACCTTCTGACATTTGAAGAATCGTTCTATCAAGAAACTGAGTTAATCCCATTTGTTTTGAAATTGAGACAACAATTTCGAGGTCCTTTTTCGAAGGATTACGAAAGCCTGATGAAAATGGGTATCTTCCCATCAGAAGTAATTCTTTGACAGTATACGGGTATGCTATTTCAATATCTGATGGTAAAAAGGAAACACTTTTTGCAAACTCTCGTGCTGGAATTTCTCTTATGTCTGTGTCTTTAAATAGTACCTTTCCTTTTGAATATTTGAGAATTTTTACTGATGTTTTTAAAAGAGTGGATTTCCCACTACCGTTGGGTCCAATGACCCCAAGAAAATGTCCTTTTTCCATTTGAAAACTGATATTGTGAATAATTTCTTCTTTAACATAGCCAGCACTGACATTTTTGAACTGAAGGATTACCATTTTTGTTTTCTCGCTGTTTTGAGAAGAATCAGTACAAATATAATCCCTCCAAAAAAACCACTTATTACACCCACCGGGATTTCAACCGGTTGAACAATTGTTCGCGCAAGGGTATCAGCAAGTACAAGAAAAGAACCTCCGACCAATATTGAGAATGGGATGCAACTTTTGTGGTCTGCTCCAGCCAGAATTCTAACAGCGTGAGGAATTACAAGGCCAACAAAACCCACCAGTCCGGCAAGTGATACACAGTAGCCTGTAATTAAACCTGTGATTACAAACCACAGGTATCTTTTTTTCTCGGGGTCAAGTCCGAGTGCAATTGATTTTTCCTCGCCCATTGAAAAGATGTTGAGTTGCTTCCAGAAAAACCATGTAATCGCATACGCGGGTAAGAGAAAAACCGGTGCTATTTTGAGAATAACTGGTTGATAACTGCTCAGATTTCCCATAAACCATATAACAGCTTCCATGAACCTTTCTTTTTGAAGCAGTGTTATTACAAGAAGAGAAAAGGAAGAAAATATAAAATTCAGCATGATTCCAACAAGAATCAGGGTTCCTGAAGATACTTTTCTTATTGATGCTGCAAGTACGAGAATAAAAATTGAAAGGATGCTTCCGGCAAATGCAAAAAGAGGTATGGATGCTATTTGTCCCAGAATTATTCCGGCAGCAATTCCAATGCTGGCACCTCCGGATATACCCAAAATATAACTTTCGGCAAGTGGATTTTTCAAAATTGCCTGTAATATAAGTCCCGAAACCGAAAGTCCGGATCCAACCAGAAAGGCACACCATACTCTTGGTATTCTCAGTTGAAGTAGTATGGTGTTCTCAAATTGATGGGAATGAGGATCTGCAAATATTTTTATAACCTTAATCGGAGAGTAAAACTCATTTCCCGAGCAAATTCCTATGAGAAGTGCAGCGATTGTTAGTGCAACAATAATTAAAAATGCATTCTTTTTCAATTTTCCAAAAACCCTGCAATGGTTTTGACGGATTTAAGAAAACTTAAAGGCGTTGGACTGCAGAAGTCATAGTCGTCCACCCGAAATATTTTATTTTTTTTGACTGCTTGAACGTTTCTGAATGAGTTCCAAAAATCCTTTGCATAGGTGTCTTCTCCCATCCCCATGGTAATGATGACATCAGGATTTCTTTTGATTACTTCTTCAACACTTACAGCAATATATTTTGTTTTTATGTCACCAAAAATGTTCATACCTCCAGCATACAACGAAATTTCATTAAAATATGTGTTTGAACCAGCCGTAAAAAGAGGCTTGGTGCCAATATGCCAGAAAATTTTTTTCTTTTTGACAAACATTTTCCTGCGGTATTTTGCTAGTTTGGAATCAACATCAGCAATAATTTTCTTCGCAACGTCCTGTTTTCCGAAGATTTCAGCGAGAAAAAGAAAGTTATTCTTGACATCCTCATAACTTATGACTTCATCGATCACCTTAACATTTATTCCGAGACTAACAAGTTTTTCTACTGTTTGTTTGCGGTTACCTTCTTTGGTCGCGATTACTATATCAGGTCTAATCCGTAATATGGTTTCAATATTTGGGTCAAGCAGTGTACCAACGATTTCTCTATTCTTTTTTATCTCAGGTTTTTCGTGAATTGTAACACCGATGATTTCTTTTTCTATTCCAAGGAGCAGTAAATTTTCTGTAATATAAGGACCAAGAGAAATCACTCTTGAGAAATAATGTGGCGTTGCGCCGGTACGGCAAATGCATACCAATAATATCAGAACCAATGCGGTCATTGGTGTTATTTTTTTCATTGTCTGCTGGTGTATTTTGAAATAACCTGCGCAATTTTTTTTATATGAAAAGGAGTTGTCCCGCAGCATCCGCCAATGACTGATGCACCGGCTTCTATCAGTTCATCAACATACTTCGCCATATCTTCTGGGCTATCAGGATAAACAGTTTTTCCCGCAATAAGTTGTGGAATTCCGGCGTTTGGTTTTATCCAGACTGGCAGGCTAGATGCTTTTTTCATTTCCTTTGCGATCGCAATAAAGTCTTTTATTCCGGAACCACAGTTTGAGCCGATCACATCCGCGCCGTTATTTTTAAGTAGAACCGCGCATTCCGAAATCCCCTGCCCCATCATGGTTTTATAACCCTTTGTTCCGTGATTGAAAGTAATACTTACAACCACATCTTTTGAAATTTCTTTTGCTGCTATCAATGCACAAACTGCTTCCCTGACGTCACTCATAGTCTCAATGACTATTCCGTCGGCTTCTGCATTTATAAGTATCTGCACCTGTTGTCTGTAACAATCGATGAGTTCTTTTTCACTTAATGTTCCATACGGCTGTAAAAGTTCTCCTGTCGGACCTACGGATGCAAATACCAATCTATTGCCGGCTGCCTTTTTTGAAATCTCAACACCTGAGCGGTTTATTTTTTCAATCTTATCCTCAGCACCGTACTTTTTCAATTTGAAAAAGTTCCCGCCAAATGTGTTTGTAAGAATTATATCTGCTCCGGCTTCTACATATGCACTTGCTATCTTTTCTATTATTTCTGGATGTGTGATGTTTAATAATTCAGGGAAAACATCCTTTGAAGGGACCTTTTTCGAAATTTCAGTTCCCCATGCTCCATCTGCAACAAGAATCTTTTTTTTGTTCAATAACTCCGGTAAATTGCTCACATCTTTATTATACATTAAAACCGGCTATTCAAGATCATAAAGTGATGCATCTGTAGAAAGGTCTCCAAGATTTTTATCGTTTGTGCTTGCGTTATACTTTGTTCCAATTGATTCAACATGTCCATCACAAAATAGGACACTGGCTCTTTCATTGTGTCTGAAATGCACATTTGGTCCAAAATAATAGATGTCGCCGGGTGCTCTTAAGTAATTATTTGCAATTGTCTCTGAGGTCCAGCTTGACCAGATTGCACTATCTGCCACAAGTATGGTCTGTGAAGGATTTTGGATTCTGCTTAATTTGGCAGGCTGGTCTGCTTGTCCGGTCCAATCCGAGTATCCTCCACCAATGTACGATGCATTGTAGGCATATCCGGTATACGGTCTATCATATGACTTAAGGTTAAACCTTGATGGACACTGGAAGACCTTTTCATTAAGATATTTCCCAATTATACCCGGCTTCCAGTTTGCCCAGTCATCAGTTGCAAAGTCCCAACCAATTTCACTTGTAAATGAAACATAGTAAGCAGGTGGGAAAAACTCATCATTATCCTGAACATACATTGCAAAGGCAAGATATATTTGTTTAAGGTTGCTTATGCATACAGCCCCTCTTGCTTTTTCTCTTGCTTTTGCAAGTACCGGTAATAACAGCGCTGCCAGAATAGCTATTATGGCAACCACCACAAGAAGCTCTATCAAAGTAAAACCTGAATGCTCTTTCCTGCACATACTCCCTCCTTTTTTGCGCGGGCAAAAAAAGAACCCGCCTGACGGCGGGCTGCACCCTGATTTCTTTGCCCAATGGCGCTTCCTGTACTCCGCAGGTAGCGTCGTCCCGTCTCGCAGGCAGGTCTTCTGACTTCCCTCATTCTGGCCAGCCTTCCCATTCATAAGAACAGTGGCACTTCAGGCCAAAACTACCCATAAGGGTATGGGTCGGGT
>JAMWBX010000031.1 GCA_023818725.1 Candidatus Omnitrophota bacterium | reverse complement strand
CAAGTCCGACAATTTCTATTTCTTTTTCCTTTAGCGCCGACGCCAGCCATGCCCTGCTTATCGCTCCACAACCAATCAGCAATACCCTAATCCTGCTCATTTATTTTTCCTTTGTGTTGACTATTGTCCAGCCATCTGCCTCTGCTACTTCGCGCGGTATCACAAGGGAAGAAGGCGATTTTGCCCACAATTGCGGTATTGAATAAAAATAGGGGAATGAAAAGCCATTTCCTTCAATTCTTGCAATCGTGCCATCTTCGCCCTGATTCAGTGTAATTGTGTATGTTCCCTGTTTGCTGATGTCAAGTTTTCTTATTTTTACAGGGTCGTCTGGAAATAATCCCGTATAGATAGTGAGGATTTTATATTTATAGGTGTCAAATACCTCAATGTCCAGAGACTTTGTGCCCTTCGGGATGTAAAAGTAGGCAGGGTGCTGTGTCAGTCCATCCTGGTTCAAAAAATAAGTGAAAGGGCATGGCTTTGAATATTTTCCTGTTTGGACATCATAAAAGGGTGTTGTAATTGATGCGAGGTTTCCTCCATAGCCTATACTGAAGCGATATGTGCCAGGTTTCTTTGCTTCGATTGAAACATCAACAAGCTGAATTTTTTTGCCATCTGAAAGAATTATTTCTCTTGATGGTTGTTTTGTCATTGTCTGGTCAACTATCTGGATCCACTTTCTCGATTTTGGGTCCCACCAGTCAACGCCATAGTCGAAATCTCTTGCCCTATAGTAAGCGTCGTCGGGGTTATATGGCCAGTAAGTCTTAAATCCGATTGTTTCTCCAGCTTTTTCTGCAACGGTGTAAAACTTGACAGGTTTTTGGTATCCACTGTTGTAAACAAAGGCAGCGTCGATTGGGGTCTTTGAGTAATAGTTGCACGGACTTGAAAATTCTCTCTGAAACTCTTTTACAATGGCAAGGTCATTAAGGTCTATATCAGAACCTTTTTTTCCGTTTGCCAGCGTAGCATCCCTGAAATAAGACACCGGCACATACTTCCAGAAATCAAGCACCTGGTTCCACCACTTCTGGGTTTCCTGGTGTGTATAATGCGCTGGACCGTTTGAAAATTTGTCCGCAGCTTTCCTTACATCGTGATGGCCGAAAACCCTTCTAACCACAGAATGCATTGCCACCATATATGACATCTGTCCTTTCCATATATACTCTTTCATTTCAGGAGAAGATGAATTTGCTTTTCCTGATTCCTCCAGGTAGTGATAGTACCAGTATTGTTTAACATCATCAATTCTTTTCTGACAGTCCGGCTCATTTGCAGGATCAACTTTTTTATCAGCATCGTCAATCATCCTTATGGCTTTTGCCCAGGAATTTGGACCATTTACAGGCAGATTGTCAGTGAGCATAAAGTCATAGTACTGCTTCATTTCTTTCCATCCGTTCCCAAATGCTTTCTGAAACCAGGCGTTCCTTATTTTTTCAAGTTCGTCAAGCTTCATTTCAGGGTTCCAGAGAACCTTGCACATAAGATAGTAAGCGAGGCCGTATTTGCCAAAATTAAAGTCAGTTTCACAGGATAGAGCCTTGATGCCTGCGTCATAGGTTTTTTTTAAATCTTCGAGAATGCTTTTTGGCGAAGCACTCCATGCCGCGGGAATTCCTGCTGTGCCAGGGTCGGCGTAATATGCCAGGCTTATAATTCTGTAATCTCCTGATGGCTCGCTCGGAAGCATTATCTGAAATGCTTTTGCCATATCCAGCTGGGTTTTGAAATTCTTCCATTTTCCCCATCCCCGATTTTTAGGGTAGCTTGCTATCATAACCCTTATTCTCGGGTCAAGGTTGAAGTTTGGCGGCACATCATGATAATTATAACTGTATCCACTGCTTCTGACCATTTCCTTTTTTTGTTTACCGGTTGATGTTACCCTTTTTTCCGGTGGAAGGGAATCAATCCATTTATCGTATTGATGAAGAATCCAGTTTGCAAAACCAAAAACTGTATCAGATGCCGAAGATGGATCCCAGGTTTCTACTGGTTGATTCACTCCATTATATCCATGAAG
This sequence comes from Candidatus Omnitrophota bacterium, assembly GCA_023818725.1. Classification (GTDB taxonomy): domain Bacteria; phylum Ratteibacteria; class UBA8468; order B48-G9; family DTJG01; genus DTJG01. The sequence goes on along the minus strand of JAMWBX010000031.1, from coordinate 6,968 downwards.
AACATATGGCCTACCAAACATTATTTTTTCCTTTTTGCAATAATCCGGGTACCAATTTCTGTATCTCATATACTTATCCAGCTCCGCATACCCGCTTCCATCTTCGGGCTCGTGTCCAAATATAAAAACTTCGTCGGGATTTTTTTCAAAGTGTTTTTCAGATTGTTTTATCATCTCCTCAAAAATAACCTGCCTGACGAGCTCGACAGAAAGATCGAGACTTGCTCCTATTTCGTGAATACTTTGCTCAACCCATTCTTTTCCATTTGAAATATATACCTTTCCTGCGGGGGCTGTTTTATCAGGGTCGCTATTTATCCACATCTCGCCTGTATTTTCCTTTGTTGCGGCCGGTCTTTCATTGGATTGCCCAATGGTTGTCTTTGGTAAAAGAAAACCCTCTGTTGTTTTTATTTTTTTCATTGCTTCGATCACAGGTTTGTGATATGCCTGCATCGCATGACCCGGGAAACCAGGCATTGAAGATCCATAGATTCTTGCTCCAATTGCCCATCTGTACCAGCTTACGTCAACTGTTTCATCATCCGGATGTGCCGGTTTTTCCATGATTGTCCCCACACCATAACTCTGTCCGCTGGTTGGCCAGAGAGATCTGTGGTAAAATCCTGGCCTGCCTGCTTTTGAGACATTGAAAACCAGTGGTTTTGTTTGAAATCAGGCGCGTAAATCCAGTTTGGACCCATTCCGAGGATTTCATAACCAGCACTTTCCATTAACTGGACAATTCCCGCAATAATTCCTGCAGGACTATTTGCAATAACAATAACTCTGTTCGCTTCGGTTTTTATGTAATAGGCTTCCCTGTTGTTATAAGTATCCCTTCCATTACTTGCGAGAGCCTTGACTATTTCAGGGTTGTTTTTTATTTCCTTTGGCGCACCACTGATTGTCAAAAGGATTATTCCTCGTGAAATATCCTTGTCACACTTTATCGGGATCTTTTTCCCTGTCATTTTTTCAATAGCTTCCTTTACGAATTCTGCAGCGCGTCTCATCGTTGATTCTGATGAAGAGTCATACCATACCACTGGCTTTGTCAGATCTACACTGTATCCGCTTTTGGTTTCGCTGTTAAAGTAGATGACAATCGGTGGGAGATCCTGAGCAGACATAGAGGGCATAATCATTCTGTAGATTGCGGCATCAAGCAATGATATCTTAAACAAGAGCATACATACAATAAGAAATGGTTTTTTCACCACTTTGTTCTTCCTCGTGGGTTAAGCCATCATATTCGAACAATGTCCTGATTCTTTGCAGAGATATCAGCAGCAATAATTACCCTTTTTCAATTTTTCTCAAGCCATTTTGATAATTCTTCAAATTCTTTGCGGTTTTCTATATAAACATGATAGATTGTTCGGGCAGGATCAAGCTCTTTGTGAAGTTGTTTGACTATTTCCGGAGTCAGAATGCCGTTTGAATTCCCAAAAACACAAACCGCCTTTTTTGCCTTCTGAACCTTTTTCAGTATATCAAGCCACTGAAAGTTTGGTTTTTCGCCTTCTCCTGGCTGCCACTGAAGTATTCCCAGTTTTTTTATGGAAAGAATATCATCAAGGTGCTTTAATGCGCCAGGTCCATCAAGATGAAAATAGCTGTGATCATAATATTCAATTTCTTCTTCGAGAGCAGGCATAACATATTTTCTGAACATTTCAGGACTCATCATACATATAAAATCAGCCTGCACAACCCCGAACTTCTTTTCGCTGTAATATCCTCCTGTCCATGAAACCGTGGTGCCAGAGCCATTATTATCAATTCCTGCCCTGTAGAGCAGGTCAGAAATTACAGGAAAGTCCTTTTTAAGACAGTTAATCGCTTGGTCAATTGCTGCAGGATTGTCGTAAAAATCAGTGCACAATCTTTCTGCTCCTCTGAGCGCAAGCAGCGTGTCTATGTTTGAGTGTTTATCTATGTCAGAAACAAGGTACTTTCCATTTGCGTCCTTCGCGATAAGTTGTGTATATTGAGTTAATTTTTGAAAAGTTTCATTTTCAGGGTTAAACTTGAGCGGCAGGAATTTATCCCAGTCGTCTATAATAGGTTCAACCCAGTTTGTGTGCTTTGATTGTTCAGAAAATTTCAGTTTTGCGCCATAAAACGTTGCAAACTGGTCAGGACCGAAATCAGGAGACAGCGAAGGTATACATTCCCCAAGAAATTCAACTTGCTCTGCCCACTGGTTAAAAAGTTCAATCTGTTCATTCCATAATCCATTGTATGCTCGGTAATATCTGAGGGAATGGCAATCCTTAAGATTTTCCGGAATTTCACTTTTCAGACAAAAACCCACCAGTAAAGGTCTTTTATATAATTCATTATTCCAAAAATATTCCCATCTCTTTCTGGCGTCCTCGAAATCAGATTTATATTTAAGAATCAATATTGCCCCTTTTTTCACTATAATTTAGCATTAAAAGAGATTAAGTCAATATGTGCGTTTTAGAGAGGCGTTAATCCAGACGGAAAAGTTTTTATTCGCAAATCCCTCGGAAGAAAACAGGGCAGAGGGAAAGTAAAAAATTTTGGTCAACAATCAATTGTGCGGGAGATTTGTTATGTCGAAACCTTGACAAGATGTTTTTGCAAGTGTAAAATAAAAATGATAATTATTATCAATAATGCAAATGAGACGCGGAAATCCTTGGATATGCAAAAGAATGAGAGAAGAGGGAATGAGGATGACCCAGGCAAGGGCGATCATATTGAATATATTTGCGGGGAATCAAGGAGAACACTTCAGCGCTCAGGAGATATTTTTTATAGCGCATAGGATAAACCCTGGCATAGGTTTTGCCACTGTATATAGAACACTGGATCTACTTGCGCAGATGGGAATTATACAGAAATTGGAATTCGGAGATGGGCTGACAAGATATGAAATGACTGAAGCAATGGAAAATGTTCCGCATCACCATCATCTTGTGTGTACCGAATGCGGAAAGGTTATTGACTACACTGAATTTACGGATGAGGAAAAAGAATTGTTTGCAAAGGTGGAAAAAGAACTTTCTGAAAAATATAAGTTCAAGATAAAAAACCATATTATTCAATTTTGCGGTATCTGCAATAACTGTGGTGAAAGGAGGTGAGTTATATGCCACACGGAGACGGAACAGGTCCTTTTGGTTTTGGACCAAAAACGGGTAGGATGGCAGGTTGCCATTCAGGATATGGATCTTTTGGAAGATGCCGTTTCTTGATATGTCGGTCACCGGTTGATTATCCATTCGGGAGGATGATGACCCCTAATGTCGAGAAAAATTTACTTATTGAGCATACAAAATTTTTAGAGGCACGACTGGCTGAGATGAAAAAGCGGATTGCTGATCTTGAAAAAGACGTATGCGATAAGAAATAAGAAGTAGGTGTGGCTTAAGAAAGTTAAGTGCGTTGTCTGTCCAGCATGGAAAGAAGGTTGTGTTTATAGAGTGCGGATGCCGGAAGATGGGAATTTAATAAAATCACAGGGTTTAGCAGATGCTAAGGAAAAAAAAGAATGTGCAAATCTGGGGGGAAATAAGGCATCATTTGCCTTTTTCCATTCTCAGTGTGATAACAGGGCTTATTCTGATTGGGATTTTTACAGTTATAGCAGAAATGTTTAAAATTTATGAAGTTTCCTATTATTCTAAAAAACTCTTTCATATTTTCCACCCTACGCACATTCTTTTCTCAGCCATAGCCACAACCGCTATGTTCTGGAAGCATGAAAGAGGGTTTTTAAAAACCATTACAATTGGCTTTGTTGGTTCAGCAGGTATATGCGGAATTAGCGATATCATTATCCCTTATTTATCTGGCTTTCTTCTTGGATCACATATGGACCTACACGTCTGTATTATAGAGCATCCACATCTTGTTCTGCCGTTTATTTTTTCGGGTATCGTTATTGGTTTTCTTGTACCTGAAACATTTGAAAAACAGGAAGGAGTTATATTTTCCCATTCCCTTCATATTATGGTGAGTGCTTCTGCTTCGATTTTATACCTTATTTCTTTTGGTGTTACGGACTGGATTTCCAGAATAGGTGTTGTTTATATCTACATGGTTCTGGCAGTGGTGATACCTTGCTGTACAAGTGATATTATTTTCCCTTTACTCTTTACTACTGATGAGAAATGATATAATGCAGGCGTTGCCATAAGTGGAAAAATGGTTAAAAAAATTCGCAAGGAGATAGAAGATGGATAAGGGAGATAACTTAACGAAAATTTTTAAGTAGTTAGTAAAGTGGAAGGGCATTCCAAGAGAAGAGATTGATTGGCATACGATGATAGATGAGAATAAATGCAGCGACAGCGGGCTTTGCAAAAAAATGATTCGATTATGATAAAAGTAAAAAAATGGCGGTTGTCGCAGGACCTGTGTAATGTATGGTTGGATGCACATCCTGTAAGGTCTGGTGCATATTTGAGGCAATCAGTTTTCTTTATAAAAAGGTTGTAAGAGATCTTATAAAGAAAAAAGATACTTGCAACTTCACGCCAGGAACTTGGTAGAAAACTGGCCGAGATGAACCGAAAATAGTGAAAAACAATCAATGCTTAAACATCCTGAATTTTATTACTTTTCTGACTGATTCTGCCCTTTGAACCCGGCCAAAATTAAAAAAGCAAAAAACAGATATTAATTTTTGATCAATTTATGGCTTGATTGTGGATTAGCATTAAGCTAAAATAGATCTGAACACTTTTATGAAAAAAAGAAAGATTAATGATATCTATTGGACTATTGAAGAAATAAGGGAGCAAAAGGCAGTTGTTCATCATCTTACAAACTGGGCACGATTTACGATTGCGCAAATATTGTCAAGGTTCTCGGTGGTTTACCAATTATGGCTCATGCGCCAGAAGAGATTTCTGAAATCACAGGAATTGCTGATTCTGTTGTGTTGAATATTGGTACTCTGACTGTTGATTTTGTTGAATCAATGAAAATGGCAGCGAAGGCAACCAATATAAGAAAAACTCCGGTTATCCTTGATTTTTGCGGCGTAGGTGCTTCTAAACTACGCAATAATAAAGCAAGTGAATTGATCGAACAGAAGCGCATTGACATTATTAAAGGAAACTCTTCAGAGATTGCGGTTGTTGCGGGCAAAAGATGTCCGTACTAAAGGTTTTGACGCAATAGAACAGGACTCATTCTAACTGAAGTAGCTTCAGAAATGGCGAGAAAGAAAAATTGTGTTGTCGCAGTTACATGTGTTCAGGACATTGTTTCTGATCGGATGCGGACCTTTCTTGTGAAAAACGGTCATTCTCTTTTGAGCCATGTTGTTGGCACCGGCTGCATGGTAGGTTCTGTTAGGAGATGATTTAATGAACAATAATCTCATACGCGGTTATTATTTCATCACTGACTCAAATCTTTCACGCAATGGAATTTTCGAGGATGTAAAATCGGCTATAAGAGCGGGTGTTTCAATTGTTCAATACAGAGAAAAAGATAAGTCAACAAGGGCAATGTATGATGAGGCCTTGAAGCTGAGAGAAATGATTCATAGTGGGATATTTATTATTAACGACAGGGTAGATATTGCCATAGCTGTGGATGCAGATGGGGTTCATATAGGCGAAAACGATATGCCTGTTTCAATTACAAGGAGGATGCTGGGCGCAGAAAAAATTATCGGAGTAACAGTTCACACTTTACAGGAAGCAATAAAGGCAAAGAAAGAGGGAGCCGACTACATAGGGATATCTCCGATTTTTCAGACAACCACAAAACCTGATGCAAAAGAGCCTGTGGGAGTGTCGGTTATTTCTGAAATAAAGAGAAATGTTTTTCTGCCTGTTGTCGCGATAGGCGGGATAACGATTGAAAACGCAACAGAGGTGATAAAGGCTGGCGCTGATGCCATCTGCGCAATTTCCGCTGTGCTTTCAAAACAAGATGTCGAAGGAGAGATAAGGAAATTTCAAAAGCTGTTTGAGTCAAGGAGGGAAAGATGAAAAAGTTTTTATTGCTTGTGGCTGTCGTATGTTGTTTTTTTGCAGTTGCAAGTTTTGCGACAGAGGGCGGTGGCGGCGCGTATCCAAATGGAGCAGAAGATTTTATGGCAGGCGCAGTTCCTCCGCCAGGATTTTACTACATTAATTATATGGTTGGATATTTTTCTGATACATTCAGGGATTCGCGCGGAAAAAGCAGTGTGCCGGGTTTCAAACTAACAGTAATTGGTAATGTATCAAGATTAATCTATGTGACTGATAAAAAAATTCTTGGCGGTAACTGGGCAATGCACATGCTTGTGCCTTTGGTGAATGTTGATGTAAAAACTCCGGCAGGCGATGATTCAAAGTTCGGATTGGGCGATATTTTCATTGACCCCTGCATTGTTTCCTGGCATTCCAAAAATCTTCATTCTGCGGCAGGTGTCGAAATTATTATTCCGACAGGCGCATATGATAAAAAAGATATTGCAAATGTTGGAAGGAATTACTGGACAATAGAGCCTGTTTTTGCATTTACCTATCTTTCTGACAGTGGATGGGAAATATCAGGAAAATTTATGTATGATATCAACTTTGAAAACGATGCGACTGATTACAAATCAGGACAGGAGTTCCATTGCGACTACACGATAGGAAAAAGAATCAACAGCAGATGGACCGCTGGCATTGGAGGTTATTGGTATATTCAAACCACTGATGACAAGCAGAACGGGATAAAGGTTGGAGATGGCAACAAAGGAAATGTGTTTGCGATCGGGCCTCAGATAAAATACGATTCAGGTAAATTGAGTTTTATTCTAAAGTACCAGAAAGAGATATCAGTTGAAAATAAGCCCGAAGGAAGCAAGGTCTGGCTTAAAATCGTAGCGCCTCTTTGATTATTTAAGTGATTTCTCGAGCCGCTTCAGAATTGATTTTTTTTCACAGGGTGAAATTCGCATTCGGCTGACAACATTTTTGAAAAAATTAATTGTCCTGTCA
>JAMWBX010000030.1 GCA_023818725.1 Candidatus Omnitrophota bacterium | reverse complement strand
GATTTTTTCAATATCCCTTCTAGCTGCAATCAGTATGTCAATATCCGGCAGAGCTTCTTGGAAAAAACTTTTCGCTTTCCTTACATCCCATAAACTAGCTCTGTAATTTAAGTCAAAAGAAATAGTTCTTTTCCTCTTTTTAGCTTCGGAGATAGCTATTCTTATAAGCCTCTCACAATTTTTACTCAATGCGGGTGTAATTCCGGAAAGATGAACCATCCTTGTATCATTAAAATAGTTCCAGTCGATTTCCTCTGGTTTCAACCAATTTATTGCGGAATTTTTTCTATCATAAATAACCTTTATTGACCGTGGTGGAAGCCCGTATTCTATAAAGTAAATCCCGACTCTACCTTTGTCTGTCCAGACGACCTTAGATGTGTCAACACCATGGCTTTGAATATTCTGAGCAATTTTTCTTCCGAGAAAATTATCGATGAGCTTCGAAATCCATGCTGTTTTCATTCCAAGCCGTGAAAGGGAAATTGCCACATTAGATTCAGAACCTGCTACTGAAAAATTGAGCACTTCTGATTGTTCAAGTGTTTTGTGATCTATTGTGGAAAACCTGATCATTGTTTCGCCGATCGTGATAACATCAATCATTATTGCCCCTGATTGATTTAACAATCCTGATAAAACGCGTTGAATTTTCTTTTATCTTTTCCCAGTTTTTGCTGTCAACAAGCTCATCGTTTATGAGGGCAGACCCGATTCCCAGGATGCTTGCACCTGCTAAAATGAAGTCTGCTGCATTTGATAAATCAATTCCGCCAACAGCCATAAAGATTATTTTTTTAAAAGGTCCGGATTTTAAAGTTTTTATATAATTGCAACCAAGCGCCGAAACAGGATAGAGCTTTACAATTTTTGCTCCATTTTTGTATGCATTTGATATTTCGGTCGGACTGAAGACCCCTGGGATACAGGGAACACTTTTTTCCTCGCAGAATCGCAAGAGGTTTTCGTCAAGATGTGGGCTGATAAGAAATTGCGCGCCGTTTTCTATGGCATTCATTGCGCTTTCACAATTGAATATTGTACCTGCTCCAAGCAAGATTTTCTCCCCGACATATTCTTTTATTTCCTTTATCAATCGTGGTGCACCGGCTGTATCGAAACTGACTTCCACTGCCTGTATTCCACCCGCCATTAGAGCATCAATCAATGGTTTGATATCAATCTTTTCTTTTTTCAGTCTTATGATTGCACAAATTCCTGTATCTTGTAGTTTCAATGTATCACCATTTACAGACATTGTTGAACTTCATACTGTCAAAATTTTTGAATTCAATTGCTCACCAAGAATCTGTAGAGCTCTTTCATCCGGCACAAATTGAACATAAAAGCCGCTATATGGCATTTCAAAACCTGCTTCTTTTACAAGAGTTTCAAATCCATTAAAGCTTAACCTTGCCCAGCCATAAGAACCAAAAGTCCATGCCTTTCTTTTTTCAAACCTCAATCCTGCAAGATAAGTGAGAAGTCCTGCCATTTTTGGAAGGATCTGTCCGTGAAGTATGGATGAACCGAACAGAACAATTCTTGCTTCAGGCATTTCCGCAACAATATCTGAAATATCCCTGACGCCGAGATTAAACATTTCAGCATTGTAATTATTTTTCACCGCTTCAACATAACATTTTTCTGCCATTTTTCTTGTCGAACCCCACATTGTTTCATATACAATAAGGACCTTTTCTCCTGGCCGATTTGATGCCCATGCTTCATATTTTTCAATGATATTTTTTATATCGCGCATGTTTCTCCATATCGTTCCATGTGCGGGTAGAATCATTTCAATGTCAAGATTTCCTATGGCTTCAAGAACCTTTCTGACCGCGGTCCCGTATGGATTTACAATATTTGCGTAGTATTTTCTTGCTTCTCTGAAAATGATATCGGAACCCACCTGGTCAGCAAAAAATTCAGTACAGGCGAAGTGCTGGCCAAAGGCATCGCTGGAGAAAAGAATTTTTTTATCAATAAGATATGTACACATTGAATCCGGCCAGTGCACCATTGGTGTAAGAAAGAATTGAAAAGTTGTGTTTCCCAACGATAATATTTGACCATTTTCAACTGTAATAATCTTCCAAGATTTATTGTGAAAGTGTTTTTCAAGATTTTCTTTCCCTTTTGGGCTGCATACAAGTGTGGCATCTGATCTTTCGATTACTTTTTCAATAAGACCTGAATGGTCCATTTCAGAGTGATTTGAAATAACAAAATCAATTTTTTCAGAACCAATCAGGTTTTGTAGTTTTTCAAAAAAATCAAACTCGCAGTAGTACTTTGCCGTATCGATTAGTATATTTTTCTCTCCTTTAATGAGATAGGCGTTATAGGAGGTCCCGAAAGGCGTGGAATAACCGTGAAAGTTTTCAATGTCCCAGTCAATCGCCTTGATACAAAAGACATTTTTCATTATTTCCATAATTTTCCTCCTCAAAGGGGTTCGAATTCTTCCTTACCTGCCCCACATTCAGGACAGGTCCATGAGTCAGGCAATTCATCGAACTGTACACCTGGCAAAATGTTTTGGGTTTCGTCACCCTTTTCAGGATCATACACATAACCGCATATTTTGCAAACGTATTTCATACTATCCTCCTGTGTAACCGAGAATTTTTTCCGTTTTGATATTTTTATAAACTGCGCCTGAATTTTTTATTTCCTGGAGAATCATTTCGACCATTTTTTCTGGTCCGCACAATAAAATGGCTCTTTCATTAATGTCTGGCAAAGCCGCTTTAATTTTTTCAAAATTCAAGCGGCCACAATGGTACAGGTTTTTTATTTCTTCACCATCTTCCTCAACAAAGAAAAATATTTTCAAATTAATCGATGATGAGAAATTGCAAAGTTCAGAGTAGAAAGGAATGTCATCTGAACGCCTGTTGCCATAAAAAAGGATGTAATCTCGTTTGTTGCGGTTGATGCAGGCGTCTTCCAGCATACTGAATATTGGAGTGATTCCAATTCCTCCGGCTATAAAGGCGATTTTTTGCTCATCGTTTTCAAGAGTAAATCTGCCATAGGGACCTTCAATGGCAATATCATCTCCGGCTTTCAGTTTATTGAACCATATAGAGAAATCACTTTGTGTGAGCCTCTTTGTAAATTCCAGATATTTTTGCGCCGGAGAGCAGGAAGCTGAAAGATATCTGAATTTTTCACCCGAGAAAACCTTGAAGAATTGTCCGGGCTTGAAATAAAAATTCTGTGGTTTAACAGTTCTTACGCTTTTGACTGAATCGGTTCTATTTATAGTGCAGGCCACCCTGCTTATCCATTTCATTGTAAAATTTTCTGTGGAGAATCTGGAAACCCTTATTTTTTATCATTACATAGGCTTGCGGCAGCCACCGCATCAAGCCCCTTTAGCTTTCTTCCCGAGTCATATTTTTCCACCCACACAGGATCCCAGAGCTGATGAATTTGTTTTGCATATTCGTCAAGGAAGGGTGCGTTTTCTGTTATTATTGATTCGGCTCCTGGATAGGATGGTCGAGCCCCTGTTTTCTCAACTATCTCTCTCAGTACCTGCGGGTTGTCAATAATCATGCACGGACACATCAGATTTTTCGAATACGGCTGATTTTTTTGTATTTCCTTGAAAAGATCGCTCCGCAACGCCTGTCTTATTGTGGTATCTTTGATGTTATCTTTTGTAAAATGGGTGAAGACACAGGGTTCTATGTTGCCAAGCGCATTTATATGGAAATAAACCCTTCCGCCGGCAATGCAGCCGCCCGCCAGATGCCCATCATTCCAGAAATCAGCGAGGATAATCGGTTTTGTGTTCCGTATTTGTTCAAGTCTTTCTCTCGCCCATGCCCGCTGTAAAGGGGTTGCCATCAAAGATGTGTCAGGTTTTCTGCCAATGGGAATATACTGGAAATACCAGCCAAATAGAGCGCCCTGCCCTATCATAAAATCTATGAACTCATCGCTATAAATTACTTCAGCGTTGTGTCTTGTGCAGGTTGCTGAAAAACCAAAAAGGACTCCATTATCTCTGAGATTCTTCCATGCCTCAAGCAATTTTTCATAGATTCCAGGTCCTCTTCGTTTTTCAGTTTCTTCCTTAAATCCTTCTACGCTAATAGCAGGAGCAACATTCCCGAGGTCTCTTAACCTTTGTGCCATTTTGTCATTGATGAGCGTACCATTTGTGTAGACGAGAAAAAACATATCGTTATGTTTTTCCCACATATCCAAAAGATCATTTCTATAAAAAGGCTCTCCTCCGCTTATGGTAACAAAATAAATCCCGAGTTCCTTTGCTTCTTTAAATATCCTGTCGATAAGTTCTGTTGTAATTACATCTTTTTTTTCGTACTGTGCCGCATAGCACCCTGTACATTTGAGATTGCATTTCATAGTAGGACTTAGCACAAAAAAGAATGGCGGTCTCCATCCTTCCTGCGCAAAAATCTCCTGTCTTTTCGCCGTGCCTTCAAACATCGCATTAGAGAAAAGATTTGATATCAGCTTTTTCTTAGGTACAGGAGATAGCTGTTTATTAAGCCGTCTTATGATATCAAGTGTCGGATGCCCACTTCTTATTTTCTCTTCAATAACATGAATCCTTTCTTTAAATGCAGTATTCACAGAAGCCTTCTGGGCTATTAACAAAATACGCAGGATGTTCTGATCTGAGAGATGGGGTAGAATTTTAAGGACACCTGAAAGGGCGCGCGCTGCACTGTATTTCTTAATAACTTTTTTCATTCCCGACATTTTAGCCCTCCAGTTTGACGGTCAAATTCCTGTTTGATAAAGACACAATGCGTATTTTCATCTTTTTTCTTGCTTTTTCAGATACATAACATACTCCCAGTATCACAATTTCATCATCCTTTTCAAAAAACCTTGCCGAAGGCCCATTCAAACAGATTTCTCCTTTTTTCCCAACCCCCTCAATCACATAAGTTGTTATTCTTGCTCCATTATTCAGATTGAGCACATCAACCATATCGCCTTGCTGGAGTTCTGCTGCTTTCATAATATTGCTAGAAATGGTTATGCTTCCTTCGTAGTATAGATTCTTATCTGTTACAATAGCACCTTTTATTTTGACTCTACAAACCGGATATAACATTTTATTCCCATATTATATTGTCAATCAGTCTTACCTTTCCTACCTTTATCGCTCCGAGTATACCTGTATTGTTTTTGATGACTGAAACTGGTTCCAGGTTTTCAAGTTCAACCGCCTCAAGATATTGTAGTTCTACATCCTCTGAATTGATTATTTTCTTACCAGTTGCTATTAATACCTCAGAGTCAGTTATGTTTTCTAATTCTACCATTTCTTTAATTTTTTGTAAAGCTCTTGAAAGGACAAGTGCTTTTTTTCTTTCTTGTTCCGAAAGATATTTGTTTCTTGAACTTGCTGCAAGCCCATCAGAATCTCTTACAGTAGGAACAGATACTATTTCAATATGGAGATCAAGGTCAACAACCATCTTTTTTATGATAATGAGTTGCTGTGCATCCTTCCATCCAAAATACGCCTTATCAGGGCTGGTTAAGTTGAATAATTTTGCTACTACAGTGCATACCCCGGTAAAATGGCCCGGCCTGAATTTTCCTTCAAGTTTTTCTGATATCACCGGCACCCTGACTTCTGTTAAATGAGATTTTGTATACATTTCATCCGTTGAAGGTACAAACACAACATCAACAAATTCTTTTTTAAGCATCGACAGATCTCTTACCAGGTCCCTGGGATATCTTTGGAAATCTTCATCGGGTCCGAATTGAAGAGGATTGACAAAAATAGAAACAATGGTAAAACAGCCATCCGCAATCGCTTTTCTGATCAAGGAAATGTGCCCGTGATGAAGGTATCCCATAGTTGGTACAAAACCAATTATTTTTCCCCTTGTTTTTGCCTCTTTAATAATTGTTCTGACCTCATTTTTTCTGTGAATTATTTCCATATCTAAGCTCCTTCCATAGCTGTTTTACACTAACTTTTTTTTCCGGGTGGATAAAATCAGGATTAATCTGCATCATTCCTTTCAAAACAAAGTCTCTTACTATCAACCTTGGATGGGGTACCACTAAATTTTTTTTTCTGATTATTCTGTTTCCATAAAACAAAATGTCAAGATCAATTGTCCTTGCCGTATTTTTTTTGTGGTTGGCAGGTCTTCCAAGGGCAATCTCTATGGACTTCAGGAATTTCAAAAGTGCATCTGGAGCCAATGAAGTTTTTCCAGAAAGAACCCCATTAAGAAACCAGGCTCCCTGTACGCCTTCCATGGGTTTGCTTTTATAGATTTTCGATACTTTCTGTACCTCAACTTTTTCTTTTATTCTTTCAATCGCCTCAATAATGTTTTTTCTGCGGTTTCCAAGATTGCTGCCAAAAGAGATTATTACTTCAACCATTTTCTACCAGAAAGTTTCCTGCTGTTTTTCTTGCAAGCAGGATTTTTTTTAGGGCACTCATTTTTTCAGCTGGATAAAGGAAATTTAACGAAACGCCAAAAGCTCTATAGAAACTGCTGTTGAATTCAATCACTAACCTTTCGGCTTCACCACCGAATTTTCCGATTATTTCTCTATCGATCAATTCACAGGTATGGATTGCTCCTATTAAATCACAGGTTTGCGGTTCCAGATTTATCCAGACAATTGAATTTTCTTCAATATTTACAGGCATTTGACTGACAATGTTAAAGCCCAGAAAATAGGCAATATCCTGCAATTTATTATTATTCGACCAGAACAACGTTTTGACGCCCAATCTTTCTGATAGCGATTGTATCTTTTGAACATTTTTATTCTGGCTGTGGAACCAGAGAAAATTAGCCGGGTTTTCACCAAGGTCAATTCTGACCCTATTGACAGGATGTTTTTCAAGCAATCTCCATGAATTTTCAATGATTCTTACCAGTGTTCGCAGGGTTCCTTCCTGCGGTAGATACTGTTTGTAATCATGATTGATTAGTTGAGTGGGGAATTTCCAATTTCTGTAAGGATACCTCCCTGGAAACCAGGCGAGAATTTGTCCTGGTCCTACAACGGTGTAATTAAAATGGTCGAATGTCTTTAAAATTTCCTCTGTCAGCAATTTTGTTTCATCTTTTGATATTTTTGCAGTGTCTACTATTTTTGTTCCATCCAGTGTCATAAAATCTGCAAGAAAATATGAACAGGTCTCATCCATGTCTATGCTTCTACTTTTTGCTCGTATCACGCTTAAACCAGGAAAAATGCTCTCAGGATACTGAAAAAATTTGAAGTAATGTAACTCGGGTAGATGAGAGCATAAGTTCTTTATCCAGCAACCTTTATTCAGCATTTTTTTTAGGTTTTCAATATTGCATTTTTCTATGGGCGTACCCGTAACTCTATTTCTGTTGAAAAGGATTGAGCTATTTTGAAAAGAAATGAACAGTCTTTTCATTTGAGCTTTCGGAAGAGATTTTTGATATTTCTAAGATACCAGTTCAGATCAAAACATTCTTTTATTTCCCGCTCGGATAAGTATTTTCTTATAACAGTATCCTCAAGCAGTAATTGCATGAACTCCATATTTTCATTTTTTGCCTTTAATGCATTTTTTTGAACAATTTCATATGCCTGTTTTCGAGGCATGCCCTTATCACAAAGAAGCAATAGCACCTTTTGTGAAAATATAAGTCCCTTTGTGAGATTGATATTTTTTTCCATTGCGCTTTGAAAAACATCCATATTCGAAATGATTGTGTCAGCAAGGTTTATGATATAGTCCAGAAGAATTGTGCTTTCAGGCAGGATTATTCTTTCTGTTGAAGAATGGCTAATGTCCCTTTCATGCCATAGTGCCACATTTTCCATTGCTACGATGGCATTTCTTCTTATTATTCTTGCCAATCCGCATATTCTTTCACAGAGAACCGGATTTCTTTTGTGCGGCATTGCGGATGAACCTTTTTGACCTTTTCCGAAAGGTTCAGCCGCTTCATTGATTTCTGTTTGTTGAAGTAATCTTATTTGCAGGGCGATCTTTTCGAAGGATGATGCAATTACGCCAAGGGTGGCAATATAACTAGCATATCGGTCTCTGGAGATAATCTGAGTGGAAAATGTTTCCGGTTTTAGTTTCAATTTCATACACGCAATCTTTTCAACATTCGGATGTATATTCGAGTAAGTACCGACTGCTCCGGAAATTTTTCCCACGCTTATTTCAGAAAGCGCGTTTCTTAATCTTTCAATGTTTCTTTTTATCTCAAAATACCATCCGGCTATTTTAAAACCGAATGTAATTGGTTCAGCGTGGATTCCATGCGTTCTGCCTATCTGAGATAGGTTCTTATACTTTAACGCACTTTTTTTCAGTGTTCTGGCAAATTTATTAAGATCTTCAAGTAAAATGTTTGTTGCCCTGACAAGCAAAAGATTTGTTGCTGTGTCAACAAGGTCCGAAGATGTCATTCCATAGTGGAAGTATCTGCTTGCTTCACCTATTGTTTCGCCTATCTGTTCAACGAAGGCGATAATATCGTGGTTTGTAACTTTCTCAATTTCTTCAATTCTTTTTATATCTACTGTTGCATTCTTTTTAATGTGGCAAACGACTCCTGGTGGAATAATTCCAATTTTCTCATACGCTTCCAGAACTGCGATTTCAACTTTAAGATATGTTGAATACTTGCTCTCATCCGACCAGACATCTGCCATTTCTTTTCTTGAGTATCTTGGAATCATACCTTTAATTCTACTTTATATAAGCTTTTAAGTCAATCTAAACATTTCCTATGTGCCTTGCTTTTCCATTTTATAATGATATGTCATGTCGCTTATATGATAAAATTATTCGTTATGAAAATCAGAGCAATCGGGCTTGTTTCCGGTGGACTTGATTCGATGATCGCCACAAGATTGATGATAAGCCAGGGTGTGGATGTTTTTTTAATTATCTTTGCATCGCCATTTTTTCACCCTGATCTTATGGAAAAAGAAACGATAGATTTTATGGGTACCGAAGCTACAGTAATAGCAATGGGTGAAGAATACCTCCATATCGTAAAAAATCCTGAATATGGTTATGGTT
>JAMWBX010000029.1 GCA_023818725.1 Candidatus Omnitrophota bacterium | reverse complement strand
TTATCATCAGTTTCATCATAAACTGTTTCAACCTTTGTCGGCTTTTTTCTCAGTATTTTCATAGAACATCTCTGGTTTTTATCTTCTGCCACAACTGACTTCAAAACACATCCGGCAAAACCTGCCTGCTTGATAAGATGCAACTGTAAAATCGATGTTGTCATCTGGCCTGGCGCAACAATAACTGGATTTTTTAGCTCTAAATTTCCATATTTTGCCCATATATCAAGATTTAATTCATTTTTCACAATGTCTGAAAAATCCTCCGGTATATCAGAAAAAAGAAAATGCTGGCTCAATTCTGAAAGCTTTTTGTCGCTGCTCATAAAGGAATTTCTCTCAGGATTTTATCTATTGCCTTTTTCTCTCTTTCGTCAATCTGTATCAGGGGCGGTTGAACACAGGTATTTTTAAATATCTTCTGTTTTTTAAGGACATATTTCATTCTTACCCTGTAATTCCTTACAGGAGGAGAAAAACAAAACTCGCACAATTTTGCAAGCGGCTCAAATGTTTTCATCGCCTCGATGAATTTTTTTTCAAGGGCAAGGTTAATTGCTGCCGCCTGGATATCAGTAAAAACTGAACCAAAACCAATAAGCGCGCCCTGAGCGCCAAGAATGAATGATTCTATGATAAAGTTGTCATTTCCAGTAAGGAGAGTAATTTTTTCTGGCAGGGACTCAAGAAGATCTTTGGTTTTTCTGAATTTCAACGCGTCAAAGGTTGCTTCCTTTATTGCAACAACATTATCAATCTGAGCAAGTTGAGCAAGTGTTTCGTCTGAATACTGAACACCTCCAAGGTCCTCCTGAAGCTGGAAAAGAATAATAGGCACCCCTATTTTTGACAGCGACAGATGATAGTTAAGCGCTGCCAGGTCTATGCCTTTTGCGCCCCTGAAGGCAAAATGAGGAAAAACAAGAAAATAATCCGCGCCACAATCCTTATATCTTTTTCCGTATTCGACTGCCTGTTGCGTGGATTGCGCTCCAAGTCCGCAAACAACAGGAATATTTTTTGCCTTTCTTTTCACAATCTTTAATATTCTTTCTCTTTCCGATTGCGAAAGGAAAGCGCCTTCACCTGCGTCCGTATTTACTGCGATTGAGGCAATTTGAGCAGAACAAACAATTTCAAGATATTGTTCAAAAATATCCTGCTCGAGCCTTAATTGTTCGTCAAAAGGAATGACAATTGCCGGAATAAGTCCATATAAACCCTTATCCATTTTTGTTCCCTCTTTCATTGTTGAAACCTATAATTGTTTCAGGATTCTGTGCAGAAAGTTAATATCCTGCTCAAATTTTTGCTCTGAAGGCCTTTTATCAAGAGCTTCAAGTGAAAGAAAACCATCAAATTTTGCCATTTTCAGCGCCTTTATTATGGCAGGCCAGTCCAGATCTCCTTCTTCAAGAGAGCCAAACTCCATTTTATATTTTCTACCAGAAACTGCTCCTTCGGAAGAATTTGACTGCCTGCAGTTTTTAATATGGACATGGGCAAGATATTTCCCGAAAACGCTTATTGCATACTCTGGCCTTGTAAAGCCTTCCACAGCAGAATTCCCGGGGTCAAAAATAATTCCAATGTGCCTTTCCGGAAGTCCATCAACAAGGTCCCTGCACGCGTTTGGTGTGCAACATATATTGTTGTGGTGCTGTTCAATATTTAATCTCACATCGAATTTCTCTGCCTCAGGTAAAACAGTTTCTTCAAGCCACTTTCTTTGTTTACTCATCAATTCTTCAAAAGGAATACTTCCATCAAAGCCATAGCTGTGGCATCTGACATTTCTTGTCTTCAGGATTGTGGCTGCCTCAAAAATCGAGCTGATGTAATCTTTCGTCTCATTAAACTTAAAGTATGGAGCAATCCCTGCGCACAGAAGACCGGATCCATCCATCATTTTTGCAACATGATCTGCTGATTGTTTCAGGTTCGTCAGGTCAATATGAGCGTTTTCCCTGCACCACCACTCAATTCCATCACAATGATACTTTTTCGCTAAATTTATTACTTCAGAAACTTTCCTGTCAGACGCTGATAAAGAATATACTGAAATCTTCATTTCCTTTCCCCTGTTAAATTTGAAAATTTAGAGACCCGTTGAATATTAAAAAAATAGTTCTTCCACCACAACTCTGGTATTTTTTTCAATTCTTGCCTTCAAGACATCCCAGTTCATAGCGTGTTTGTATAGAGCCATTTGAGCAATCTTTTTTGTGATTATTGCATCCCTGTAAGGCTTCAATTCGTCCGCATCGAGAATGCGAAGAATTTTGTTTATGCCAAGATTTTCAACAAGATTTTCTGGCACATATGAAGCAATAATCTTTCTTATAAGAACCCTGTTGTTTAAAAGAACATCCAGCTTCTCATAAAGAAATTGCTGCAATTCAATCAGCATCTCGCTTGTTTCAATGCTCAATTGATGCAGGGGCTTTTTAGTTCTCTCTCTGAGAGCAATGAGCATCTCAATTTCATCAACCGCGTTTTTCTCAATAATCGAAAAGACAGACTTCACAAGAGCCACCTTAGCTTTTTGATCTCTAACAAGTATTTCTTCATATTTGTTTCCAAGAAGAAAAGATGGAAGAACCTCTGCTATTGCGCTTGCTGTAACCCCGCCTTTATTGGCAGAAGAATCCCTGATTTGAAGTATTCCGCTATCAGCAATAATGTCTCGAGCTGCGTCATCAAAAAAGACATTTGCGCCTTCAACAATAATTTTAAGTTCCTTAAAAAGCTCAAGGAAACTTTTGACATTGTTGATATTGATTGTGTCCTTGAATCCGCCGCACGGCACAAAAACATTTATATTTGCCTTCTGAATGACTTTTCGCAATCGTACATCTGAAAGAAAATTTCTGTGAAAATAGCTTCCGTCTTCCACTATCGTTCCATCCGGTAGTTTGAATCTCTGTTTCAACCTTGGTATCCTGAATCCGCCAGGACTTATTTTTTCTTCAGGATAGGAAAGCGTGTTTAGTCTTGGACTTGTATGTCTTGCAAAGGCAATTTTCATCAATTCTTTTTTATCTAGCCCCTGCGGATCAAAAAGTATACTTCCACTATCAATAATCAGTTTTATTCTTCCCTTAAAGGACTGTATTTGATTTGCGCCAAGATCTCCATCAGGTCCACCTGTCATCATTAAATTCGTTTCTTCTTCCTTTATGCCCGAATATTTAAGAAGCGATCGCAGGCATGCCATAATTGAGGTTGTTGTCATACCGCTGGAATGAATAATTTTTCCGATAACATCGTATATTTTTTCTGTGTCAGTGGTTTTCAAAACATCCTTACCATCTATCTGAAGCCGGGTGCCGTCTTTTTCTCCAGATAATTCAAAAACCCTTCCGTCAATCGTCAGGCCGAATGCGTCATGGGGCACACCTGTGGACTTGCCTGTCGTTATTGTTCTCCAGTATCTATATTTTCTTTCCCTGGCAAGTTGAGCGATAGCATCCATAAAAATGCCTGTTCCTTCATCAGGGCCGAAAAACACTATTTCCTTTTTTCCGTAGTAATCACGTATCTCATCCGAACCAATAACAAGATCAAGGATGCCATTAGCAAAATCATAGGTGGCTTCAAGCCCGTCAAAAGCATACTCTGGGTATGGAACAATAACTCCTTTTGCTCCACTTTCAGCAATATCTTTGTGTTTAAGTCTCTGTGCAACAGGCCCGAGGAAGTAGTTCAGAAGGGGCATATTATCAAGTTCTGTTTCATAGTTGTTTGTTGTCACCCTTATCAACCTGATTCCACCCCTTGCAATCTCCTCAGCCCGCATGTAGGAACCAATGGAATAAAATCCAATGACAAAAAAGACGCTTTCAACCTTTTTTTGAAAAACAAGCGGGTCAAGTATTGTGTTTGTTAACTTGAATGCAAAAGAACGTTTCTTTATCTGATAGAAATTTGTCTTTAAAACACCTGTCACAAGTTTTGTCATAAACAAAAATATATCCGCGGTTGTCCTGTCGTCGGCAAGAGCAATTTCGACTTCATTCTTATACTTTTGTATTTCAGACATAATTTCCTCGATACCCAGCATTTTTCCTGAAGGATTGAATCTTCTGTCAAAGATTGAAAAGATTTTTTTGATAAAATGTGGGTTCTGTTTGATAGCTGACATAATTACAGATCGGCTGTATTCTGCCCTGTTGGACTCAAAAATTCTTTTTGAAAATCCGTCCTTGAGCTGTTTTTCTCCAAGATTCTGCATAATGCGCTGGTCTATCAACTCATTCTTATAAATAAAAGTATGGACAAAAACTGCGGCAATTGTCGCAAAAATGTACTGGTAAAAAGATAATTGTCCCTGCACATAAAGATGGTCAAATTCGGCTGGTTGAATTGCAAGCAGATAATGTAATTTCTCAATGGCGAGCTTAAGTTTTTCTTCTGGCACATCTCCTTCAAGATAAAGAGAACAGATAGATTCAATCCTTCCTGTTTTGCCCCTGTATGTTTCCCAGTATGCCCGTGTAAGAGTAATATCGAGTTCTTCAAGCATTTTTCTCACCACAGGAAGAATGGATTTTGAAAAATCCTCCTTAAACATAACCCTTGTTTCACCTGTTTCTTTTGCCTGCGAGACGGAAATTATCGGAATAAAACTGTTGCTGGCTTTTTCTAAAAATTCCTCATATCTCTTTTTTGTAACTTCAGGCACAGCCGTACCGGATACAATATTATTGAATGCAAAAGGCGACTCATTTTCTTTTAATTCAATCAATTCCTTGCACCTTTCAGGCCTTATTATGTAGGTGTAGTAATGATGCTCCTTTCCGAAATAATATTCAATCCTGTGCCCTGACATAACAGGATTCAAAACTGCCTCCATCCTGTCCCGATTTTCATCAGTAGCGATTCTTACCTGTACTCCGCCTTCAACCCTCAATGGAACCTCTGAAACCTCGCTTCTTAACACATACTGATTATTTTCAAACTGCAGGTTGTTCGCAATTGTCTTCAGCACAGTTTTCAATGATTCTTTTGATAGTCCCCTGAAGAAATAGCCGGGCAGCCCGAGGTCAGAAAACAAAATCCCGGCCGCAGCATTGATGCAGGAAGCTGTAAGAAGGCCTTCTGAAGAAAGCTCAATCACACACTCATAAAGCATGCTTGCTTCAAGCCCGCTTTTTTTTGCCTTCTCAATAATTGAACTGATTCCTGTTTCAGAATTTTGCATTTTAGATGTCTGCCTTATCCAATATGCCTATATCTTACTTTTTTTCCTTTCAGGTTTCAACAGGAGATAACACAGGTATTTAAAAAATTACCATCAGATTGCGTAAGTTGGGTGGATTTATTGGGTGTTTCTTGTTAAAATATGTTGAAAAAGGTAAAGTCTGATGAGAAAAAAGCTCATTGTAGTGAATGATAAGATGCAAAAAAACTACAGGTATTATCTTGTAGAACCTGCTGGAAAAAACTTTCATCCTGATTTTAAGCCTGAGTTAACTCCTGCGAAGATGCTGGCTCTCGGTGTCTTTGGAGGAAGATATATGAGGGACTGCGGAAATGAGTTTCCGAAATCCTGGTTTAAAAATGCAAAGCTTCATCCTGAAGGTGTTCCCGGCCATAGCAAAAGCTTGAACTTTTTTAAGGTTGATGCCTCACAGCCGCTGAAGGTATGGCAGGAAAAAGGATGGATTCACCCTGATGATCCGCGCGGCTGGTTTCAGTGGTACTGCCGTTATTATATGGGCAGAAGACACCCTGATGATGAAAGGCAGATTAAAAGATGGAAGGCAATGAAAAGACATATCCAGCAGATTAAAAAAAACTGCAAGCCCGGGGATTTAAACTGCCGCAAAAAACAAAGGCAGGCGCTCTTGCACTGGGCTTATGACAGCAGGAGAATTTGACTATTTAACAACCAGTAGTTCAATGTTTTTCAAAGCAAGACAGAGCCATTCATTTGAAATTGAAAAATTCTTGTTTTTGAAAAAGCTCTTTGCTTTTTTATAGCCAGGCAACTTTATCTTAACACTGCTTTGTTTTCTGCCATAATTTGCCAGAACAAGATATTTTTTTCCATCAAAGCCCGTTATTCCAATTGCTTTTACAACGCAATCTGTCTCTATTTCAGGTATCCAGAATCCCTTCCTGAAAAATCGCTGTGTTTCCCTGCGATTTTTTCCAGCAAGAACAACGCAACATATGTCAAAGATGCTACTATCCTTTCTAACAGCAATTTTTTCTCTGTATGGATAACATATCTCATCCGCAAAAAGGCCTGTGCTGATTGCTTCTGCTTCAAACTGATTCAGATTCAGACCTGCCTGCCTTTTCGCAGGTCTGAAAATTGTAAAAGAGTCTCCACCATAAACAGAAACAATGCCAAGGCGGTTATCAACATTAAGCCACCCTGATTGAATCTTAATTATTTCCTGTTTTTCAGATGGCCCTTTTATTTTCTTATTGCCGTCTTCAAACCAGTAGGTTCTTTCACATCCATTGAAAATGTCGTTTGGTATGTTCAAAAATAGGCCTTTCGCCCGATATAAAAATGTTTCCGGCATAATGGCAACGGATCTTTGCATCACAATGCATGTTGTGTCATCAGGCAGAGCCACAAAAACTATGTTGTTTTTTGCGAGAACTTCTGGTTTGTGTCCCTCTGAAAGAAAAGATTCTGAACATACTTTTGTCTCTCCGTAAACAGCAAATCCATTATCAAAGACAAACTCTTTGTGATAAACCAAAGATTGAAAATTTATTCTTCCATAGCCGCCAATAACGCCAGCCAGATTGTGTCTCCACTCCGCAAAATCGCTTCTATTTGAAGCAACACAAAGCCCCTGAGGCGGCTGCGCTGCCAACCAGCACCAGGAAGCAATCCTGTTTTTCCCACGGACAAAACAGGCGCCATGATACCTGTCATACCACTGCTTTATGCCGGAAATCTTTATCGGCTTTCTCTGGTTGAAATGACTAAAAATTCTTTTCCAGTATGCCGCCATTGACAGTGTGCAGGCCCTGTCTGTTTCAAGAAGGAGCCATCTTTATTGGCATCCATTTCTTTTCTTATTATTTCAAGCCAGCCCTTTTCAAAATTTTCACAGGCATATCACCATATAACCAGTATTCAGGTATCCGTGATGATTGAGAGCAAAAGAAGGAAAGAAATTATCTCCCCTGTACCAGTAAGAAACAGGTTTTCCATTGACAGGTTCTTTGCATTTTGCGTCAGAGGAAATTGATATTCCGTTTATAATAAAGGTTGTAGCCTTCTCAATGTATTCTTTTTTCCTTTTTACATCAGGAAACAACAAGACTGTCCTGAGAAGATGAGCGCCATTCCAGATATTGCTTTCAGGATGGTTGTGAATGGTTTTCCCTGCAAGAACCTCACCTTTTCTTTCCGGCATATCCCTGAAATAATCGTCAACGAGCCAGTCAGATTCTGAAACCATCACCTTTTCAAGCAATTTCCGGTCATAATCTGTCAGGTATTCTTTAATTGCGTCTATGCCATGCATCATTCTTTCAATTCCAAGCGCGCTTATCCAGGTGTGTCCCCATTTTGTTCCATCAAGGCAAAAAAAGCTTCCCTGTATATGGGTTTCAAGATTGAATCGAAGCATTTTCAGCGCGTGATATAGAATTTCATCTCTTTTAATCTGACAGTTTTTCTCGTCAAGGTCAGGGTCTACCGCGCATACCGCAAAAGCCGAAAAAGCCTTCTGATGGGTTTGAACTGCCCAGTTATTGTAGCCGGTGCCAAAATATTCAAGTTCAGGCCTTCCCCCGACTTGGCGAACAAGGCCCCTGGCAAACCCCAACCAGCGCTCAATCAATTTCATATAGTCTTTGCTGGACACCATTTTTTCCTCTTCCAAAATAATAACATAAGAATAATATGTGTTATAATCTGTCAAAGCAGGGAGGACAAATGCCAGAGCTTGCAATAAATGGCGGGAAGAAAGCAGTAAGGAAGAAACCGAAAAAATCAGGGTTATTTGATGAAATGTTAAAAGAACAGGAAACGCTTGTTTTGCAGCTATTGAGAAAAAGAGAAACTTCTCAATCTCCCTGTGTAAAAGAACTTGAGGAAAGATGGGCGGATTATGTTGGAGCAAAATATTGCCTTGCTATGAACAATGGCACTGCGACCCTCCACAGTGCGTTTTTCTCTGTGATAGAGGAACCTGGGGATGAAATAATAACAAGCGTACACACCTGGCATCTTGGAGTAACCCCGATTATATGCGCTGGCGGAATACCGATTTTTTGCGACATTGACCCTCTGAGTTTGAATATCAATCCTTCTGAAATTGAAGAAAAGATCACATCAAGAACAAAGGCAATCTGCGTAACACACTGTTATGGCCATCCTGCTGATATGGACAGGATAAATGAAATCGCAGAAAAACACAATCTTGCTGTAATTGAAGATGCTTCACATTCGCATGGATGTGAATACAAAGGAAGAAAAACAGGTTCTCTCGGCGACATAGGGTGTTTCAGCTTGCAGGGAAGCAAGCTGATGACAGGAGGTGAGGCAGGTCTTTTTACCACCAACAGCAAGAATTATTACCAGCAGGCAATAATTCTTGGCCATTATGAAAGGTTTTCTTGTCTTTCATCGACATATGACAGATACAAAGGAAATGCTGAAACCATTCCTTTTATGAATGCTGGCTTCAAGTATAGAATCCATCCATTTGCTGCTGCGATGGCTCTTGTTGAACTGAAATACCTTGATGAAAGAAATGCCTTGCAGATGAAAAACTGCTGGTACATAAACAATGGCCTTGACAGAATTGAAGGTTTTGCAGGAGCATATGTTGCGCCTTATGTCACAAGGCTTGGCTGGCTGAATTTCTTGATTAGATGCGACCTTGGGTACTTCAAGGAAATACCAAGAGCCAGAATTATTGAAGCGTTGCGCGCAGAAGGCGTGGAGGCGGCATCTGGAAGACCTGGTTATATTCCACTTGTACGCCAGAACCTGCTTAATGACAGGGAAAATCATCCAGTAAGAGTGCTCTGGTATCATTTTCTCAAAAACCATCCTGAATACAAGATTCAGGATTATCCTGTGGCAGAAAAGGTTCTTTTTGAAAGAATATCAATCAATCCTCTGAGAGATATCGAGTTTGACCAGGAATACCTTGAAC
>JAMWBX010000028.1 GCA_023818725.1 Candidatus Omnitrophota bacterium | reverse complement strand
CGGGAAGGGTTAACAGGAAGGAAAGATTAACCCTTTTTTTTGATGCATATTTCGCCCACACTCCAAGCCACACAGGTAAAAGTATCCATATAAAGATAAGGGTACCAGTAATCCATAAGACGACTTTCTTGCTTTTTGTCATTATCCTTTAAGATATCTGTCAAAGAATTCAAAGGCCTTGCCTGCGGCAAAACTGTGTTCGCCAGGGAATACCTCAATCCAGAGATTTTCCTGTTTTCCTGCTGCTTCATAAGCCATTTTTATTTTTTCGTGCGCCTTCCGAGCAGAGTGAAGCCAGAAGCATGTGTCATTTGCGCCTGATTCGATCAGTAATGGTCTTGGAGCTATTGCTCCTATAACATCGCCAACATCAGCATACTGATATAATCCTGGAACCAGCTGGCTTCCGCAAAAGTTTGGTCTGTTTATTGCGTAATGCTCTGTGGTTGTTGCATAACAAATGATATCAGCGGCTTTTATCCTTTCGTCAAGCAGGGTTATATATGTCGTCATTGTTCCGCCCTGAGAAAGTCCCATGCATCCAATTCTATCAGGGTCAACATTGTTTCTGGTAAGCAAAAAATCAATCGCTCTCATTCCATCGAAAATATTTGAGCCAAGAAGGGTTCTTCCAAGAAGCAAATGCTGGATAAAATAGACATTGCACTTATCCCTGCCAGGAAAGGGTGAATCATTATAGCCGCATCTTTCACCAAACCCTCTCCAGTCCGGAACAATTGTTATATACCCTCTTTTTGCCATAATTTCGCCGTAGTTGTAATTATGGAAATTAATTCCGCTTATTCTTTCGGCTTGCCTGAAATGGACTCCTGCGACAGGATCCTTGCCATGAGGTCCGTGTCCATGACAGCAAAGAATTGCGGGCAGTTTCCCTGTGCTGTTTTTTGGAATCAACAGATAAAGAGGCATCCAACAATCCTGTTCTGTCTGTATCAGATATTTTTCTCTTACAAAATCATCAAGCTCCTCGACGCTGCAAAGCTGCTGGTTAAAAGGCGCAGGTTCAGGAAACTTTCCTAATAATTCCCGTATTTTCATCTTCAAAGAATCTCGCCATTTTTCAAAGGATTCCTTATCAACTGGTTTAACATGCTCAATTGCCATTGATGGATTTGTCCTTTTAAAAAGTTTATAGATGAAGTTATCTATAACCTGCGGCGCGTCATTATAGTTTGGCATGGTATCTCCTTTTTATTTTTTTTCGACAATTTCTATGACCTTTTTTATGCTTCCAGGAACCTTATTCACATAATATGTGTCTGGAACATCAAGAATGCTGGTATTGAATTGTTTTTCAGTTAGCGCAGAGTAATAGATGACCTTTGTGTTTTTATACTCCGGGTAATTTTTTATGTACTGTCCGAGATTTCCGCCGTAGCCTAAATTCATCAGATCCACAATTGCAACATCAATTTTCGGCTTTTTCCTTTCTATATGAGTCATTGCCGCAGCAGAATCCTTGAACTCTATCACTTCAAACCCTTTATTCTTGCATTCTATGGCAAGAATCTTTCTTATTGTATCTTCATCTTCAACAATCAGGACTACTTTCGGATTTTCTTCGTTGACCATTTTGTTTTGTTCCATTTTCTCCTTTTTTGATTTTCTGTTTATTATAAGACCTGTTTGTAATGAATGTCAAAAAATCAGGGACCCCAAAAGAATTTTATTGTGTCTTCTGGAGTCCCTTTTATGGAGGAACCATTTCAACAAATAGACGTATAAATTCCATGAAGGTTTACTTTTTTCTATATGCGGTAAAAAAGTGTAAAATGTACTTTATAATATGGAACGGAAAGACTTCTCTTTTGAAACGATAAGAATTCCTGCTGGTGAACAGATTTCAAGAAGGCTTCTGGATTTCTGGGGAAGTATTTTTGGTCAGGATTATCTTGCAAACCAGAATACTGTGTCTATTCTTTCCGGCAAGGAAAAAAAACTCAATAGAGACATAGTTCTAGCAGCAAAATATAAAAATTCTATTGTTTCAACGGTTCACCTTACAGTAAGCCTTTTCGACAGCAGAATCGGCGGGATCGGAGAAGTTGCCACAGTTACTGAACACAGAGAAAAAGGGCTTGCAAAGATCCTTTGCCAGAAGGCAATCAAAGAATTTGAGAAAATGGGTGGCAAGTGGCTATTTCTTGGCACTTCAAATCCGGTGGCAGCGCGGATGTATCATTCGCTTGGCTGGCGTTATATCACCGGTTCACGGGTTATGTTCAGGAATTCTGAAGGCCAAAGTCCAGAGATCTTTTTTGCTGAGTACTTCCGTTACATTAAAAATCATAAAATTCGCATCGTTCGAGGTGATACACGTTTTAGACTGCAAATTATTCCTGCAGCAGTTATTCCCTACGAAGGGCCGATTCTTGATTTGAATGCAGGGCTTTTTTCAACAAGATGGTTTATTCAACAGTTATGTATGGGGCTTTATCCTCGCTATGAAAGTATTGACAGAGATGGAGCATGGTTTGTCGCTTTAAGCGGGAAATTTATTGCAGGCATTTCAAGTGTAAAATTCCATGAAGATTACGCCCAGATAGATGGGTTCTGTCCATCGGAAATGGGAGAGAAAATACTTCTTAATCTTTTCCACGCGGCGATTGAACACGCGTTAAGAAACAAAACCAGGGAAATTCACATGGTATCTGATGTTCTTGACGCAAAAAAGAAAAAGTTTCTACTGAAGATGGGTTGCGTGCCAGTAAATGAAAAGATGAAAATTGAATCAAAGGAAGGACTTATTGACATTTCAGTTTATAAATTTTCGTTAAAGGAGAATTATGCTGAAAAAATTAGAAAGATATTTTAAGTTTGAAGAAAGAAAAACATCGTGGAGTATAGAAATCAGGTCGGGTTTAACCATATATCTTACTATGGCGTATATTCTTTTTGTCAATCCGGCAATACTCAAAGATGCAGGCGTACCTTTTAATGCGTGCGTTGTTGGAACAGCTCTGGCTGCTGGAATTACTTCAATACTGATGGGAGTGATAACAAACTTCCCACTTGCTCTGGCTGCAGGAATGGGACTTAACAGCGTACTTGCTTATAGCATTGTTCTGGGCCGGGGTGTTTCATGGCAGGTTGGCATGGGGCTGATTTTTCTTAATGGTCTTATTGTGTTTATTCTTGTTCTCGCAGGGGTGCGCGAAGCAGTGATGAAGGCGATACCTGCGCCTTTAAGATATGCCATCGCAGTGGGTATTGGTATGTTTCTTGCTTTTATAGGGCTGATGCACGCAGGTGTTGTGATTGTTGATAAAAACACCCTCTTGCCTTCTCCCGGAGATTTTTCGAAAATTTCAACGATTGTTGCCGGTTGCGGGATCCTTATCACTGCTATTTTTGTTGTGTTGCGGATTAAGGCAGCGATTCTTCTCGGAATAATACTTACCGGGATACTTTCATATTTTGCAGGTATTGTTCAGTGGCCGGGCGTTTTCAAAATGCCTGACTTTTCGTCCATTGGAGCACTTGATATACCTGGCGCTTTGAAATTAACATTGCTGCCGTCTCTTTTTGCTTTTCTAATTGTGGACTTTTTTGACACACTTGGCACTGTAACAGCGATTGGATACCAGGCAAATCTTGTGGATTCGAAAGGAAACATCGAAAATCTTAAAGGAATTCTTGCTGTCGATGCCGTTGGCGCGATGCTTGGCGGTTTTTTTGGCGCAAGTTCCAATACTTCTTATATTGAGTCAGCCGCTGGTATTATGGAAGGAGGAAGAACAGGCGTAAGCGCCATCACTGTTGGTGTGCTTTTTCTTCTCAGCATTGTCATTGCGCCTATTGCGTCATTAATAAGCTCTGAAGCAACAGCGCCTGCCCTTGTTATCATTGGTTTTTTGATGATGCAGGGCATAACAAACATTGATTTTAATGACCTTGAAACCGCTATACCTGCATTTGTAATTATTCTTACAATGCCCTTCACTTATTCAATATCCCATGGCATCGGCTATGGTTTTATTACCTATACGGTATTGAAGCTTGCAAAAAGCAAGTATAAGGAGGTTCATCCTATTATGTACGCAATTTCGATAATTTTCGCCACTTACTTCATAATGGGCAAATAGGAGGCAAAAAATGGAAAAGTCAGTAAAAATTATGCCATGTCTTGATATGAAAAACGGAAGAGTAGTCAAGGGTGTTCATTTTGTTGATATCAAGGATGCAGGAGATCCTGTGGAATGCGCGATTGCCTACTGTAAGCAGGGAGCTGACGAAATTGCATTGCTTGATATTACCGCCACAATTGAGAACAGAAGAACCTTGATTGATGTTGTGAAGAAAGTTGCTGAGGTTGTGACTGTTCCCTTCACTGTTGGTGGCGGAATTTCTGACATCGAGTCCGCAATGACAGTTATTGAATCTGGCGCCGACAAAATTTCGATTGCTTCTGCTGGTTTCAGGAATCCTTTTTTAATAAGAGATCTGGTAAAAAAAATTGGCTCTGAAAAAATTACTGTTGCGATCGATGTTGACCATAATCCGAAGATGCCATCGGGTTATGAAGTGTATATTGATGGAGGAAGAACGCCGACAGGAAAAGACGCAGTTGAATGGGCAAAAGAAGTTGACGCATACGGTGTATCTGTAATTCTTCCCACAAGCAAAAGAGGCGATGGAGCAAGATTGGGCTATGACCTGCCGATAATCAGGGCAATAAAAAGCGTTGTTTCTGCTGATGTTGTCGCTTCAGGTGGAGCAGGAAACCTTGAAGATTTCTACGATGCGGTTATGGCAGGAGCAACAATACTTCTTGCGGCAAGCGTATTTCACTTTGGAATAATTTCGATACCGGCATTAAAAAGATATTTGAAATCAAAGGGAGTCGCTATTATCGAAAGGAATGAAAGTAAATGAAGGCAATGGTGCTTGAGAAGGTTGTGAATGTTTCAAGAGAGATACCATTAAAACAGCTTGATATACCTGTGCCTGAACCACAGGAGAATCAGGTTCTTATAAAAGTTTCTGCCTGTGGTGTTTGCAGAACAGACCTTGATGAAATTGAAGGAAGAACTTTGCCGTCTTCCTTCCCCATTATTCCCGGCCATCAGGTTGTGGGAAGAATTGTTAAACGCGGTAAATCTGTTAAAAAGTTTAAAGAAGGAGAAAGGGTTGGAATCGGCTGGATTTTTAGTAGTTGCGGGAAATGTAGATATTG
Source organism: Candidatus Omnitrophota bacterium (assembly GCA_023818725.1). Lineage (GTDB taxonomy): Bacteria > Ratteibacteria > UBA8468 > B48-G9 > DTJG01 > DTJG01. The sequence goes on along the minus strand of JAMWBX010000028.1, from coordinate 3,967 downwards.
TGTTAGCGGCGATGAAAACCTGTGTGATAATTTTGTCGCAACAGGAAGGGATGCTAATGGCGGCTATGCTGAATTTATGGTAGCGTATGAAGATTTTATTTACAAGATTCCTGAGTTTTTTTCTGATGCAGAGGCAGCGCCGCTGCTTTGCGCTGGCGCTATTGGTTGGCGTTCATTGCGGCTGGCAAAAATAGAAAACGATAAAACAGTGGCTCTATATGGGTTTGGAGCGTCAGGACATATTGTTATTCAGATTGTCAGGTGTTTGTATCCTGATTCTGATATATTTGTTTTCACAAGGTCTAAAAGCGAACAGGATCTTGCTTTTAAGCTTGGCGCCAGATGGGCAGGCGAAATAACCCAACAGCCTCCTGAACCTTTTGATATCGCAATTGACACAACCCCTGTATGGATTTCAGTGCTTTCCTCTTTAAAAAACCTGAGAAAAGGCGGAATGCTTGTTATCAACGCAATTAGAAAGGAAAACAGGGATGTTGAACAGATGAAAAGCATCGAATATGAAAAACATCTGTGGATGGAAAAACAAATCAAGTCAGTGGCAAATGTTACAAGAAGGGACATAGCTGAATTTTTGCAGATTGCAGCAAAAATTCCAGTAAAACCCGAAGTCGTGAAATATCCTCTTTCCGAGGCAAACAATGCAGTTGTGGACTTGAAGAACGGTACAATACCCGGCGCAAAGGTTCGGATACCCGATTGAGAGGCGCTTCTGTATTTTGAATATGTCAATAATTTTTTCCTACCAATCATTGAATGCCAGACGGCTTAATTTTAACAGTCCTGATTTTTGGCTGGTCACAAAACCTTGTTTTGCCAGAAAAAACATACTGGGATAAAATTGGTTTTAAGACAGGAGAAACAAATGACAAGAAAACAGTTGAATCTCGCAATTTTTGAAAAAAAAGCAAAAGAAGTTCTCTGGCAGCCCCGCCTTGAAACCTGGATTCTTTACAACCGTGCAAAAGGTACACTGCCAGAAAGGTTTTCAGACCTCACAAATCTTGAAATCTATGATAGATTGGGTTGCTCAATCAGATATGGCGCTTATGCAGGACTTGTTTATTACTACAGCTGCTATGTTGAGACATTTGAGCGCAGGATTGATGATAATCACACAGAAATCATAACAAGGACAGAAAAGGGGACATTGAGAACAGTTTTTCAGATTGTACCTGCTGGCTTGGGTTATGCGGATAACAGGAGAATTGTTGAATTTCCCGTTAAGACAGTTGAAGATTTAAAAATAGTGACATACATGATAAATCATCTTAATGTGGCTGCAGTACCTGAATTATTTCAGGAAGCGGCAACAAGAGTTGGAGACAGGGCAGAACCGACAATTTTCCTTACCAGCGCTGGTTTTACCGAGTCAATAAAAACACACGCGGGGTTACTGAACACATTTTATCTTTTGAATGACCATCCTGCGGAATTCGAACAGTTTATTGAGGCCTGCAATGAGCGGGATATCAGGGTTGCAAAAGAAGCATTGAAACTTCCTTGCAGGATTTTTAATCTTGGCGACCATGTTACCAATGAATTTACGCCTCCGCCAGTCCTTAAAAAGTATGTGATCCCGAGATGGGAAAAAATAAGCCAGCTTATGTCTGAAAATAATAGATTCGTTCACAGCCACTGGGATGGCAATTCAAGGTTAATACTGCCGTATCTTGTTGAATCCGGTCTTCATGGCGTTGAAGCGCTCACACCGACTCCAATGTGTGATATGACCCTTGAAGAAATATATAATGCAACAGACGGTATGGTTGTGCTTGACCTTATACCTGCAATCTTTTTTCTTCCATCATTTCCCCTGAAAGAACTGGTTTCATTCACAGAAAAGGTAATAGAAATGTTTATGCCACGGCTGATACTTGGAGTGTCTGATGAGATACCTCCTGCAGGCGAAATTGATAGGATAGAGGCAATATCAGAGCTTATTGATAAGAAATTTGGCCTGCCAGATTAAATTTTCATTAAAGATACCTGCCTTGGCGAATATATTTACGTCTCATTGCTATGATATTTACAAACAAAGTCAAGGAATATCTTTTAACAGAATCTGAAATAAACAGACAGGTTTTTGCCCTTTCGTGCTATGTCTCTGATGACATCTCCATATAAAAAAGGTAGTATTATAAAAAGGGGGTGAGAAAAATGAGAAGAAAAGGATTCACATTGATTGAGCTTCTTGTAGTAATCGCCATCATAGCGATTCTTGCTGCGATGTTGCTTCCTGCGCTCTCAAAAGCAAGGGAAAAGGCGCGCCAGGGAGTTTGCATGGGCAACCTGAAACAGATTGGACTGGCGATTTTTATGTACGTCAATGACAACAATGGCTATCTTGTGCCATACAATGCTGGACCATCAGGTTCACCTTCCCCTGTATTCTGGTATAACATCGTTTCCAGTTACATTGGAAACTTTTACATTGCGTAATGAATCTTCTAATGAAATAACGGTGCATGGAATAGAACTTTATGTTTTCCCGGTTAACAGAAAAGGAGAGTGAAATTCGCAATTAATCAAGCAACAACAATGAAGACAGATTTCAAGACAGATGTCAGGGCGTATTCAAACGCAGGTTTTAAGGCAATAGAGATATGGCTGCCAAAGTTGAAAGACTACCTGACAAAAGGAGGAAGTTTGTCTGATGCAAAGCAAATGTTAAAAGACAGTGGCATTGAACCAATCGGAGCATGTTTTCAATCCGGACTGATGTTTCCTTCTGGAAAAACGAAAGAGTAGGTAATGAGGGAGTTTTCGGAAAATCTTGAGATTTGCAAATATCTTGAAGTCCCTGTTCTGGTTATACCTGCTGATTCTGTTTCTCCTGTGGAAGATAAACATTATGACGAGGCGATTTCGAGTCTGGCTGAGGCAGTGAGACTTGCCGACAGATATGGTGTAAAACTTGCGGTTGAATTTCTCGCAAAGGCAAGATTTCTTGGATGTCTTCCGACAGCAGCAATGCTTGCGAGAAAAACCGGACAGAAAAATGTCGGGATATTGTTTGACACTTTTCATTTTTACTGCGGAATCAGCAAGATTGAGGATATTGATGGAATTAAAGGAAAGGAGATTTTCCTTGTTCACCTGAACGATGTCGCCGAAAAACCAAGAGAAATTCTGACAGATAAAGACAGGGTGCTTCCAGGCGAAGGAATCATTCCGCTTGAAACAATTGTGAAAAAGCTGCAAAATGCTGGATTTAGCGGTTATTATTCTCTTGAACTTTTCAATGAAGAATTGTGGAATCAGGATCCATTTTCTGCTGCAAAAAAATGTTTTGAAAACCTTGAGAAATTGGGAGAAAATTATGAAAGTTAAAATTGCAGTTGTGGGGCTTGGAATAGGAAGGATGCATCTTAAATATTACCAGCAGATGCCTGATGTTGAAATTACTGGAGCAGTTGACACAAATCCAGAAGTTTTGAAAAAGATTTCAACAGAGTTTAACATTAAAACTTTTCTTTCTGTAGATGACCTTTTGAAACAGGGTAGACCTGATGGCGTTAGCATCTGCACTCCGCCGGCTTCTCATCTTACTTTCACCAGAATTTTCGCGAAACGCAAAATTCACATACTTTGCGAAAAACCAATGGCGCCGAAAATTTCTGACTGCAGAAAAATGATTGATGTTTGTGAGAAAAATAAGGTTTTCCTGATGATAGGGTTCAAGAAGAGATTTTCTCCAACATACAGATTTCTGAAAAAAGGTTTTGAGGGGGAGCTTGGAATACCCAAATGGGTTCTTGCAAGATTTGCCCTTGGCAGGGTTGAAAAAGCTTGGTTCTGGGATGAAAATGATGGTGGAGGTCCAATCAGGGAAAACACGATACATATGGTGGACCTGCTTTGTTTTTTGCTCGGGAAAGTGAAAACAGGTTATGCTGAAGGGGGGATGTTTTGTATGCCGGCATTTTTGCCGCAGATTGACGTGGCT
>JAMWBX010000027.1 GCA_023818725.1 Candidatus Omnitrophota bacterium | reverse complement strand
AGTCAGAGAGTGGGAATTTAAATCAAGGGAAGAAGAAATTGAATATGCCAGAAAACATAAAATTCCTGTTGATGTAACGAAAAAGAAGCCTTACAGTATTGACTGGAATCTCTGGGGAATTTCCATAGAATGTGGACTGCTTGAAGATCCATGGCAACCACCACCAGAGGATGCTTATCAAATCACATGTTCACCATTAAAAGCGCCGGCAACGCCTGAGTATATCGAGATTGAGTTCTATAAAGGAATCCCGATAAAACTGGATGGAAAAAATTTGCCTCCAGTTACACTCATTTCAAAACTCAATGAAGCAGGTGCTAAGCATGGCGTTGGAAGAATTGATATGGTGGAAAACAGAATTATTGGAATCAAGTCCAGGGAAATTTATGAAGCACCTGCCGCTGTAATTTTACACACTGCGCACGCAGAACTTGAAAAACTGGTTCTTGAAAGGGAGCTCTATCACTTTAAAAGCATTATAAGTCAGAAATATTCAGAGCTTATCTATTACGGATACTGGTTCAGCGATTTTAGAAAATGCCTTCAGAGCTTCATCGATGAAACGCAGAAACATGTAACAGGAACTGTCAGGTTGAAGCTATACAAGGGACACTGTACTGTAATCGGGAGAAAATCGTCTTATTCTCTTTATCAGGAAGCCCTTGCAACCTATACAGAACGAGATATTTTTGATCATAAAGCTTCAAAAGGCTTCATAGATATTTTTGGGCTGCCAATACTTCTCGAGGGTAAAAGAAACAGGAAAACAGAATAATGGACGAAAAACAGATAATAAAATGGCTGATATCCCATTGCGTATGTAAAAGCAAGAAGGTTAAAATTGGCATCGGAGATGACGCTGCCGTGATCCATTATAACAGCAACTTTTATCTTTTGCTCACAACAGATGTTGTAGTTGAAAATGTCCATTTTAAAACCAGGTATGCCACATACAGGCAAGTTGGGCGAAAGGCACTTGCAGTCAATATCAGTGATATAGCAGCAATGGGTGGCAGACCATTGTGGGCACTTGTTTCTCTTGGTATGCAGGAAAAAAAAGCCAACGTCTACAGGGAGATTTATAATGGAATCCTGGAAATGGCAGAGATGTTCAATATTGACATCGTAGGAGGTAATTTATCCCGGTCTGAAACCTTTTTTGTTGACATATTTTTGCTTGGAATTGTGGAAAAAGAAAATCTTATCCTGCGTAGCACAGCAAAACCAAAAGATATCATCTTTGTAACAGGAACCCTTGGCGGAGCACAAAAAAATAAGCAATTTAGATTCATTCCCCGTGTGAAAGAAGCAAGAGAAATAATCAAACGCGTTAAACCCTCGGCAATGATCGATCTCTCTGACGGTCTGGCTTCTGATGCCAGAAAGCTTGCAGAGGCATCTGGTTGCGGATTTGAAATAAATGCTGAAAAAATTCCTTTTTCACATGATGCGAATAAAAATAAGATTTCTTCTGCCTTTTATGATGGAGAAGATTACGAATTACTATTTACTGTTTCACCTGAATTTGCATCGCTGGTCCCGGGGAAGATCGGAGACGTACCCGTGACAAACATAGGTAGAATAACAAAACAGAAAAAATTCGTACTGAAATATCCGGATGGAAGGAAAACTACGATTGGCAAAGAAAAATTTAAACATTTCTCTTAAACAAAAACCGGCCAGTTTTCAAACGAGCTCTCCAGAGTTAACAGAGATGCTTGGAATGAAACTGGCGAAATGGATAAAAAAGCACAGGGTTGGTTGTGTGGTTTTTCTGGGTCCATTTGGCTCTGGAAAAACAACAATGATTCGCGGTGTAATAAAAGGCTTAACCGGCCTCAACAATATCACAAGTCCATCTTTTACCATTGTTAACCAGTATGCAAAGGGGAAAATGAATGTTTATCATTTTGATTTTTACAGGATTAAAAACGCAACCGAACTTGAAAGTTTCGGCTTCTCAGAATATATTGATAGCGGACTTCTTTTGATTGAATGGCCAGAAGTCGCCATGGAAAAAATTCCTCCTAAATCTCTGAAGGTTACTATGGAATTTCTTGGATTGAAACGTAGAAAGATAACAATCGGATTTATTTAAAAAATGAAAAGATTGATAATCAAAAGACTTTTGCAGTTAATTCCCATGCTTATTGGAATGAGCTTTGTTTCTTTTATAATTATTCAGTCTTCGCCAGGAGATTATTTTGCTCAGATGAAAATGAATCCAGAAATATCCCCTGAAACGATCGAATCAATGAGAACCTCTTTCGGCCTTGACAGACCAATTTTGGTTCAATATTTTCTCTGGTTAAAAAACATGTGCAAGCTTGATTTTGGTGTCTCATTCGCGTATCACATCCCTGTGAAAACACTGATTAAGTTCCGTCTGAAAAATACAATATGCCTTGCAATTTTTTCCCTATTTATGAGTTGGATAATAGCAGTACCCCTGGCAGTGATTGCCGGGTATAAAGAAGGAACTTTTTTTGACAAACTTTTGTCTATGTGCGCCTATTTTTCCATATCCCTGCCGTCGTTTTTTGTTGCATTGCTTTTTGTTTACTTTATAAGCAAAACCAATTTATTACCCATCGGAGGGACAAGAAGCATTTTTGAAGTTGATGCATCGACAATCATGGTTTTTAAAGATTACATGAAACACCTTTTAGTTCCAGGACTTGTATTGTGCCTTGTAAACGTTGGCGGTTTATTCAGACTGATGAAAAACAATTTTATAGAAACATTCAACACACCATTCATCCTTGCTGCATGGGCAAGAGGCGTGTCCCGCAATTCAGTAATTTTTAAACACACACTCAGAAATGCTTTAAATCCAATGTTCACAATCCTCGGAATGGAAATTGGCAGCTTGCTTAATGGAGCCGCGCTAACAGAAATAATATGTGGGTGGCCTGGCATGGGCAGTCTTGTGCTAGAAGCAGTTCTTTCACACGACCTTTATCTTGTTATGGGTTCACTTGTAATAAGTGGTTTTCTTTTGGTTTTAGGGAATCTCATAGGAGACATCTTGATTGCATTCTTTGATCCAAGGATAAGAATATCATGAGAAAGCTTTTACATAGATTGAAAAACCACAGCAGGCTGGCATATTTCAGTTTATGGTTTCTCCTTGTATTTTATTTTGCATCGTTTTTTGCCGACATACTTGCACCGTATCACTTTGATCATCAGTTCAGAAACAAGCCCTATCATCCACCAACAAAAATCCATTTCTTTGACTCAAGAGGTCATTTTCACATAAGGCCTTTTGTATATAACACTGTTGTTGATGATCCGGTTTTTAAAACGTACAGAGAAGATCATTCTAAAATATATCCTCTAAAATTTTTTGTTCGTGGCAAAGAAAGAAAAATCTTCTTTTTTTTCAAGACGGATAGATATCTTTTCGGGGTAGATCAGCCAGCCGGAATTTTTTTATTCGGTACAGACAACTACGGAAGGGATATCTTTTCAAGGTTGTTATACGGTGGCAGGATTTCTCTTTCAATCAGTCTGATAGGTGTATTTATTTCTTTTTCTCTCGGCATGATCACAGGAGGGATTGCTGGATATTTTGGCGGAATTATAGATCAGACACTTATGAGACTGGTGGAAATTCTGATGGTTTTCCCTTCTTTTTATCTTATGCTTTCTCTCAGAGCAATGTTTCCATTAAACCTTTCAAGCATCCAGGTTTATCTGCTGATTGTTCTGATTCTCAGCCTTATTGGCTGGGCAGGGCTGGCAAGAATCATCAGGGGTATGGTCCTCTCTATTAAAGAGGAAGACTATATTCTCGCGGCGAAATCCCTAGGGCTGTCTCACTGGAAAATATTGCTCTTCCATATATTTCCGAACACCTTTTCTTATTCGATCACTGCAATTACAATTAGCGTACCCGGATACATCATCGGAGAAGCCGCGCTCAGCTTGCTCGGACTCGGAATACAGGAACCATATCCAAGCTGGGGTAATATTCTTTCATCCACAATAGGAAATTTAAGAGTTCTCGGAGACGCGCCCTGGTTGCTTCTTGCAGGAATATTTATATTCGTTGTTTTGATAAATTTTAATCTTCTTGGAGACGCACTCAGAAATGTGCTTGACCCCAAAAACTGGTAGAATGGAAAGAATGCTTGAAATTAAAAATCTTTCAGTGTTAAGAATTGAAAGGAAAAAATCAGTTCCAATCCTGAATGATATTAATTTCGCGGTAAAAGAAGGAGAAATGTTCTGCCTGGTTGGGGAGTCAGGATCGGGAAAAACAAGCCTTGCTCTTTCAATCATCAGACTTCTGCCAAAAAGCTTTAAAATTGCCTATGGAGAAATATTGATAAATGGGAAAAACATTCTTGGAATAAACGAACGGTCGATGAGAAATATAAGGGGTAAAGAGATAAGCATCATCTTTCAGGACCCTGCAGCATATCTCGACCCCCTTTTCACTATAGGGACACATCTTCAGGAATCCTTCCATGGAAAAATGGCAAACAAAAAGGAGCTAATTTCACTTGCATTACAGGAAGTTGGCCTAGATTCAGAAATACAAACAGTATATCCACATCAACTGAGTGGAGGTCAGCAACAAAGAGTAATGATAGCAATGGCTCTTATAAACAAACCTTCAATTATCATTGCAGACGAACCGACCACCGCACTTGATGTGCTGACAACCAGACAGATTATAAGTCTTTTGAATGCCATAAGGTTGAAGCATAGTCCCGCCATGCTCTTCATCACACATGACCTTGAACTTGCAATGGAAATAGGGACACGCATTGGAATTATGTATCGTGGAAATATTGTAGAAATATTCAGACCCGGCGTTCAAAAACCATATCATCCTTATTCAAAAATTTTACTCGGCACCATTGAAAGGAAAAATAGCAAACTGGTAGTGGGTGTAGAAAAGAATAAATTTTACAATGAACAAATATCTCAAGTATGTGTCTTTTTTGATATGTGTGATGAAAAAGAAGAAAATTGTAAAAAAATCATTCCGTTTATATGGCATAACAATGAAACCGGTGTCAGGTGCATAAAAAGTGGAAGAAATACTCAGGTGTGAAAAAATAAGCAAGGTCTTTGTGGTAAAAGACTTCCTCGGGATCAACAAAAGAAAGGTTAAGGCCCTACAGGATGTATCAATCACGCTCAATAAAAGAATAGACCTTGGTATTGTGGGAGAGTCTGGTTCCGGGAAAACAACACTTGCAAAAGTATTGCTTTTACTGGTAAGGCCCGATTCAGGTTCTGTGTATTACAGAAACACTGATTTAACATCCCTGCCCGACTCAAAACTTCGGTTCTTCAGAAATAATGTAAGGATAATTTTTCAAAATCCTTACAAGTCCTTAAATCCCCGTTTGTCTGTCGAGAAAACAATCAAAGAAGCCCTGTTTCCAAAAAAAACAGATCCGGGTATGATTGAAGAAATACTTATTCAAACAGGTTTACCCGCTGATTATAAACATAAATACCCTCACCAGATGAGTGGTGGAGAAAGGCAGAGAGTTGCCATAGCAAGGGCCATTGCTGGCAGTCCAGAGTGCATCATAGCTGATGAACCAACTGGTAATCTCGACGCAACAACAGAAGTTCACATACTAAAACTTCTTGATGGATTGAAAAAAACTCTTGGATTGACATTTTTATTCATAACTCATAATCTAAAGATTGTTGTCAGCTTCTGCGAAACAATTGTCATTATGTATAGGGGCTGCATTGTTGAACAAGCTTCTGCAACGCAGATATTAAAATATCCGCTTCATCCATATACAAGGGTGTTGTGGAACCAATCTTCTTTTATAAACCCCGTGGAAGAATATAAAGACCGTGAGGGTTGTGTTTTTCTTTTCGGCTGTCCATATAGAAAAAAGATATGTTTCAATCTTCAGCCTGAGTTAAAAGAAAAAGAAAAACAGCATATGGTATCTTGTTTTCTTTACGAGTAATAAAAAATGGTTTAAAATTTATGACGCTAAACTAAAAGGAGAAAACAATGGCAGTAGATGTGTCGAAAAAAAAGAAAATTGAAAAACAACTTGTCTTACCGTTGAGCCATGCGTTCAATATGAGCCTTCGCAGTATAAAAATAAGATTTGGAAGATCCATTATTGTAACATCCTCAATAGTACTTGGCATTGCATTTCTCATGTCCATACTTAGCAGCAATGCATTCATTACAAGTATAATTCAAAAAGGACCTGAGAGTCTAAAGATTGCATTGCAACAAAACCTTGATGAGATTCGGACCAGGCAGCTATGGCTGATCTCACTTTCATTGCTTGTTTGTGTTGTAGGAATCATAAATGCGATGCTTATGGCTGTAACAGAAAGGTCCCGCGAAATAGGCACGATGAAATGTCTCGGTGCACTTGACAAGTTTATTGTCGAACTCTTTTTGCTTGAATCTTCTATTCAAGGATTCGCAGGATCAATTATAGGGGTATTTGTAGGAACAATCGCGACTTTTCTTACTTATCTTCTAAGATACAAAGGTCTGATCTGGAGCATTTTCCCTGGAGAACTTCTTATAAGGTATTCCGTCTTAAGTATTCTACTGGGGATAATAATATCCGTAATTGGGGCAATATACCCTGCTTATGTTTCGGCAAAAATGGAACCAGCTGAAGCAATCCGCAGGGAAGTATAAAAAGGAGATGGCCATGCCAAAAGATGCTATTGTCAGAACAATAGGATTGAAAAAAACATTTCTTCTTGGGAAAATACCGCTGCACGTCTTGAAAGGAATTGATATCGAAATATACAGAGGCGAATATATATCGATAATGGGCCCATCTGGAAGTGGAAAAACAACGCTTTTTAACATGATAGGTGGTCTTGATAAACCAACTGAGGGGAAGGTGTACATAGATGAAGTGGATATTGCCCAACTGGATGCTTATGAGCTCGCGTGGTTAAGATGCAGGAAAATAGGATATATCTTTCAAACATTTAATCTTATTCCAGTCATGACCGCTCTTGAAAATGTAATGCTTCCTATGATCTTCGGCGGAATGGAGCACGATGAAGCGATGAATAAAGCAAGAGAGCTGCTTGAAACAGTTGGCCTTGGGGAGAGACTTCACCATAAACCATTCGAGCTCTCCGGGGGGCAACAGCAAAGAGTTGCCATAGCCAGGGCCCTTGCAAATGACCCGGCGATAATCCTTGCTGACGAACCCACAGGAAACCTGGATTTAAAAACCGGGAAAGAAATCATACATCTGCTCAAAGAGATGAACAAAAATAAAGAGGTTAGCATTATTACTGCCACTCATGACCTCAAGATGCTTGATGTATCTGATAGGGTCATATGGATCAGGGACGGAATGATTGAAAGAATAGAAGACAGAGAAAACCTGCAAATCAGGGTTGGAGAAGTAGAAGGAGAAGAGGCAGGTTGAGAAAAAAAAGGAACTTTACATTTGGACTCATCGGTTGCGGAAATATGGGGGGCGCTTTGGCGCAGTGTCTTACCAAATACGCCGGTATCTCACCTGAAAAAATTTGTGCAAGTGATATTGACAGATCAAAAACTGAGGTTTTTAGAAAAAGATTTGGAATCCCTGCATGCAATACCGATACCCTTGTAAAAAATTCCAGATTTGTAATAATTGCTGTAAAGCCCAAGGATGTGCCACAATTGTGTTCTGTAATCTCACCAAATCTGAAAAAAAACTCCGTAATTATCAGCGTTGCCGCAGGAATAACCATTGACTCCATAAAAAAAATGATTGACAGAGATGTTTCTGTCATAAGGTTTATGCCAAATCTTGCGATTGGATACGGAAATGGACTTATTGCCTATTGCGCCAGGAATGTGTCATCCACAAAACTTAAGCAGGTAGTCAGAATTTTTTCTAAAGGAGGTTATTGCTTCCCTGTAAAAGAGAAGGATATGTTTTTTATGACGGCGGTTGCAGGAAGTGCCCCGGGTTTCTTTTTTCATCTTGCAGAGGTAATCTACGAACTTTTAAGAGAAAGAGGATTTTCGGATGATGCCTCTTTAAGGATTGTTTCAACACTTTTTGAAGGTACAGGAACGGTGATTGCGAAATCAGGAGAAAACCCGGCACTTCTAAAATCAAAGGTATGTTCTCCTGGTGGAACAACTCTTGCGGGACTATCAAAGCTTAAAGAAGGAAATTTTTCAAAATTAATCAATTCTGCTTTTGAGGCTGCAGAAAAAAGGGCAATAGAACTTTCCAAACAAAGGTAGGACCAGGAGGAAAAATGGCTGAGCTTGAAAAAATTAGAGAATCTGTTAGATTTCTGGAATCCATAACTAGTATAAAACCTGAGATTGGTGTCATTCTCGGAACAGGTCTTGGAAAATTTGCAGATAGAATTGATACAGAAAAGATAGTACCATATAGTTCGATTCCCCATTTTCCTGTTTCAACTGTCGAAGGTCACGCGGGGAACCTTATTTTTGGAAGGATTAGCAGTAAAAATGTTGTTGCTTTTCAGGGAAGATTTCATCTCTACGAGGGCTATTCAGCAAAAGAAATAGCGCTACCGATAAGAGTCCTGAAATTTCTCGGAGCAAAGATACTGATTGAATCAAACGCAGCCGGTGGTTTGAATCCTCTGTTTAAGACAGGGGACATTGTCATTATCGTTGACCATATAAACCTTACCGGGCACAATCCTCTTATAGGAGAAAATCACGAAGAAATCGGGGTAAGATTTCCGGACATGTCGCAACCATATGACCATAAACTGATAGAACTTGCTGAAAAGGTTGCCCTCGAAAAAAAAATACCGGTTAAAAAAGGAGTCCTCGCAGGATTGACAGGTCCGAACCTTGAAACAAAAGCTGAATACAGGTTTCTAAGAGCCATAGGTGCTGATATGGTTTGTATGTCAACAGTTGTCGAAGTCATAGCTGCTGTTCATGCGGGTTTGAAGGTCTTTGGCATCTCGATCATCAGTGACATGTGTTTACCTGATGCACTGGAGGTTGCCACATTTGAAAAGATTCTGGCTGCAGCTTCTGCTGCAGAGCCATTTTTGACGGATATTGTAGAAAATGTTATAATGTACTGTTAGAGAGGTTAAAACATGAAAGAAAAATCGACGCAAGGCATCGAAAAGAAAGAAATTACAATGGAGAAAAAAAACATTAAGTGTCGGGTTTGCTTCATAGTTGATGGATACACA
>JAMWBX010000026.1 GCA_023818725.1 Candidatus Omnitrophota bacterium | reverse complement strand
TTTCCATGGGTTCCAGATGGATGTCGCTGGCCCTTCTTCTTAAGGCCTCTACAAAAATCAGGTTCACAATCTTTACAACAGGAGCCTGAAGGGCAAGGGCTTCTTCATCTTCGTCTGTTGAAACTTCTTCATCGTCGATGGTTTCAATAGTATCAGCGCTTCCAACTTCCTGAAGCATTGCGGATAGGTCCTCAATATCCTGTTGTTCAAAGTATTTTGCTATCAGCTGGTCTATTTCATTCGGGAAGGTGACTATGATTTCTATATCATATGGTACATCCAGCACCTTTTTAAAATAGTCGCTTGCTATAATGTTAATGGGGTCGTCAGTTACAAGGACTAGCTTCTGATCTTCGCGAATTTCCCATGGTATCACTCTGTGTTTTTTAGCAAAAGACGGTGACATAAGATTTATTACTTCTGAAGGAATTTCTCTGAGTGGAAGGTTTTGCTGCACAATTCCAAGTTGAAAGAAAAGCGTTGCCGGGATATCTCCAAATGGCAACAGTCCCATATTCTGAAATACTTCTTTAAGTGGCCTGTCTGTTGCTTCTTGTTCCTGTAGTGCTTTTTCAATTGCCGCACGGTCCCAGAGACCTATGTTCTGGATAATTGTTGTAATTTCTTTTTTCGTCGGCATACACAATTAATTTACTGTAAAAAATGGAAGATGTCAAGCCTTTACAAATAAGGTTTCAAACTTACATTTTTTCAGGTTTTGATATCCCAAGAAGTTCAAGAGCTGCACCTATGACAACAAGCAGGCACTTCACCATTGCAGTTCTTGCACAGGATATCTGCAGGTCTTCATTTACGACCCTGAATTTCTGATAGTAAGAGTGGAATGTTTTGGAAAGGTCAAGAATATAGGGCGCAATTGTTGAAACCTCAAGATTCATTGCAGCCTTCTGTACAATCGATGGGAATCTTTTTAATTTCTTCAGTATTTCTATCTCGACAGATTCCCGCAATAATGAGAAATCTGCCCTCATAATATCTGTTTCTTTAATTCCTTTTTCTTTTGCGAACTGAAGAATGTGTTTTGCTCTGACATAGGCATATTGAATGTAATATATCGGATTTTCTTCTGTTTTCTTTCTGGCGATTTCAATGTCGAAATCGAGATGGCTGTCCGCTTTCCTGAAAAGGAAGAAAAACTTTGCTGCATCAGGTCCAACTTCATCCATCAGTTGTTTCAATGTAATAAACTGGCCCTTTCTTGTTGACATGGAGATTTTTTCTTTTCCGCGATAAAGGGTTGTTAACTGTACGATTATGATCTGAAGTTTTTCGGGAGAAAACCCTAAGGCATTAACAGCTGCCTTGATTCTTGCAACATAACCAGCATGATCAGGTCCCCATAGATTAACAAGAAGGTCATAACCTCTTTCTATTTTGTTCTGATGATAGGCTATGTCCGGGGCAAGATATGTGTAGGTCATATCTTTTTTCCTTATCACCCTGTCTTTGTCGTCGCCATAAAGCGTTGATCTGAACCAGATAGCATTATCTTTTTGGTAAATAAGCCCCTTGTTTTCGAGCATTCTGATTGTTTCTTCTACCTTACCACTTTTCCTCAGTTCATTTTCCGAAAACCAGCTTTCAAAAATTACGCCCAATTCTTTGAGGTCATTCTTTATCCTCGCCATTATTTCCTGTTTCGCAAACTCTTCAAAAAACCTGGTGTCTCTTGCTTCATATCCATCAGGCAATTTCTTTGCAATTTCATTCAGGTATTCGCCATGATATCCATCTTCGGGAATTTCTGCGCTTATTCCTCTAAGTCTGAGGTAACGAGATTTTAATGAGATTCCAAGGAGATCCATCTGTCTTCCGCAGTCGTTAATGTAATATTCTTTTGTAACCTGCCAGCCACAAAAGCCGAGTATTCTCGAAAGGGCTTCACCGAACGCTGCCTGTCTTCCATGCGCTATCGTAAGCGGACCGGTCGGATTAGCGCTTACAAATTCTATTAGTACCTTTTTACCGTTTCCTGCAGCTGATTTGCCATAATCCTGGCCTTTTGAAAGGATTTCATTGATGACCGAATAGATAAGTGTATTTTTCAGAAAGAAGTTCAAAAATCCATTTTTTTCTTCTATCCTTTCAAAATTTTCTTTCATCCATCTGTCGTTCTGAATCAAAGATATCAATTTCTCGGAAGAAATACTTTTTTCTGTGTGCCGGATCTTAAGTAGTATGTTGGTTGAAAAATCCCCGAATTCCTTTTTCGAAGAGGGAAAGACACTAAAATTCCCATAATATATTTTTGAATCGGATAGAATTTTAGATATTTTTGCTTTTATTTCCTCAGCTTTCATTGTTGTTTTTCCCCTTCATCTCCTTAAGGATTTCTTCTATTTTTAATCCCGGGTTTTCATCCCTTACAAATTCAATCTCAGGGACAAACTTTGTTTCAAGTTTCTTACTTAAAACATGCCTTACATAACCTGAGGCATTGGCGAGCCCTTTCAATGATTCCTTTTGTTCTTCCTGATTGCCAAGGATGCTGATAAAAATAGTTGCATGCTTTCTATCTGAGGAGACCTTCACATCCGTAATGGTCACAAAACCGATCCTCGGGTCGGATATTTCCTTTTGCAGAATTTCATTTATGCGATGTTTTAAGATATTTGCAAACTTCAAATTCTTTCTGTTTTTTATTTCAGACGACATCTTTTCTCCTTTTGTTGATGTGTTTATTTTATGCTAAAATTGTAAAGATGGAAAGGAACCTCACAAAATTTGCTGGGATTTTTCTTCTCGGGTTAGCAATTTTTCTTTTTCTCTGCTTGATTTCTTATGATCCGATGGACCCCTGTTTTAACTTCTGCCAGTCAGGGTACCCTGTGAGGCATATACCTATTAATTTTGGCGGAAGATTCGGCGCAAATGTTTCTGCTTTGTTGTTTTTTATGTTTGGATGGATTTCATATCTATGTATTTTGTCTGCTTTTCTTTATGGCTGGTCAAAAACATGGAAAAAGGAAAAATTCACGGTGCTTGAGATTGGTAGTTGTGTGATTTTTATTCTAATTCTATCAGGTTTTGCTGAGCTAACAAGAAAGCTACTTTTGATTTCCAGCAATTTTGTTTTTCCTGCAGGCGGTATTGTTGGACTTTTGATCAGCAATGGAGTTGAAGCATATTTTGGCTCAAAAGGTGGATTTTTTTTGCTTGCAGTCACAACAGCCGGATTGTTGATAGCGTCATGGAGAATTTTTTATACGCCATTTGAAAGTTTTACCTTGATTTTCCCTCGCACCATAAAACCGGTAAGGATTGTTTCTGTTCTAGAATCAGAGAGCAAGCAGAGAATGAGAAAGTCATTGCATTTTCAGGATGAAAGTGAGAAAAAAGTTAAAGATGAACCTCAGGTTCAACGAACATCCATTCCGGATAAGGAAGAAACATCTGTAGAGACAATCACTCTCAGCGCAGATGAAAAAAATGTTTTGAAAAAAATTTCAACTGTTAAAAGTGTTAAGTATCAATTACCTCCACTATCTCTTCTCAAAGCTGCAAAACAACCTGAAAAAGAAACGGAAAAAGATCTCAGAGTTTATGCCCAGGTGATTGAAGAAACTTTGAGCGATTTTGGAATAGAAGGGGAAGTTGTTAACTTTACCCAGGGTCCAAGGGTTACTTTGTATGAGGTGCAGCCGGCTCCGGGTATACCGCTGGTGAAAATTACAAAGCTTGCAGACAACATTGCAATGAGTCTGAAAGCAAGTCCGATAAGAATGGTTGCTCCAATACCCGGCAAGTCAACCATTGGTATAGAAGTTCCTAACAGGGAGATATCCATTGTTTGTTTGAAGGAGATTCTCGAAAGCAAGGAGTTTCAGCATTCTCCATCAAGGCTAACCATAGCAATAGGAAAAAATATACTGGGTAAGCCTGTTATTTCCGACTTGAAAATAATGCCACATCTGTTGATAGCTGGAGCGACCGGCTCTGGTAAGACTGTTTGTTTAAATTCTCTGATTACCAGCATTTTGTACAAAGCCACTCCGGACCAAGTAAAATTCATAATGATAGACCCAAAAATGGTGGAACTGGTCATTTACAACGGAATACCTCATCTTATTTTGCCGGTAATTACAGACATCAAGAAGGCAGTAAATTCCCTTAAGTGGCTGATTCGTGAGATGGACCGACGTTACCATCTTTTTGCTCAGACAAAGGTGAGAAATATAGAGCTTTACAATAGGCAATTTGATGAAAAACTTCCTTATATAGTGGTTGTTGTTGATGAACTTGCTGATCTTATGCTGATTTCAAGAAATGAGATCGAAAACAGTATCATAAGGTTGACAGCCCTTTCTCGTGCTGCTGGCATCCATTTGATACTCGCCACACAGAGGCCTTCCGTAAATGTCATAACAGGGATAATAAAGGCAAACCTTCCCTGTAGAATAGCATTTCAGGTCTCCTCTAAGTTTGATTCTCAAACAATACTGGATTCGAAGGGAGCTGAAAAACTTCTTGGAAGAGGGGATTTACTTTTTATTCCACCAGGCAGGTCACATCCAGTAAGGGCACAGGGAGGATATGTGAGTGATGAGGAACTTGAGGCAATTACAGAATTTTTGAAGTCACAGGGGTCCCCTGAATACAGAATGGATATTCTTGAGACTCACCCTGAAAGCACTTCTGCTACTACTTATGAAGGTTCTATGACCGGAAGTGAAGATGATGAACTTTATACAAGAGCGGTGCGGATTGTTCTTGAAACAAGGATTGCTTCCATTTCAATGCTCCAGAGAAGGCTTGAAATAGGATTTAACAGGGCTGCCAGGTTGATTGAAAGAATGGAAGCAGAGGGTATTGTTGGTCCATACAGAGAGGGTAAACCCAGGGTGATCCTAAAGGGTTCATTGCAAGACAAAAGTCATGAGCAGACCAATCAACGAGATTCTGAAAGAAGCTCGCGATAAAGCAGGACTTGACCTTGAAACAGTTTCAAAAGAGACATTTATACCGATTAAATTTTTGCAGCATTTAGAAAACGGCCAATGGCAAGCATCGCCGGTACATAGAACAGGATTCTTAAAAAAATACTTTGCATATTTCAAGATACCTTCTGACATTCTGTTTGAATATCCTGAGTTTTGTACGGTTGCCGAAAGTGTTGAAAATAGAAAAATTGAGCAGCCATTCGAATTATCATTGATATGGATATTGGTTATAGCCGGTGTTTTTTTGTTCTTGCTGCTTTTTTTACCATTATTCAATAAGGATACCAGACTTAAAGGAAATGTTGTGTCTGTGGATTCTGGTTACGTTCTGCCAGATTCTGTGAAAGAAAGCAATCACATAAAATTAAAAGCGATCGATAATGTCTGGGTAAGGGTTATAGCTGACTGGAAAAAAACGATTGAAAAAACTCTTAGGGCAGGTGTAAGCATTATCGTATCAGGTAATGAAATACAGGTAAAAATTGGAAATGCGGATAGGTAAAAGAATGGAGAGTAAGCAGTCTGGAAACACAATGAGAACTGTATCTGTTATAAGCCTTGGCTGTCCTAAAAACACTGTGGATTCCGAAAAAATTCTTGGTATTCTCGGCAGCAGGGGTTATGCAATTTCAGCAATTCCTGAACAATCTGATTTTGTGATAGTAAACACATGCGCGTTTATTAAACCTGCGGTAAAAGAGGCGAAGCAGATAATTTCGAAATTAAAGAAGAACAAGAATAAATATGGATACAAGCTTATTGTAACAGGTTGTTTACCTGCCAGAGATCCGTGGCTTATTGATATTCGAGATATCGATGGAATTACAGGACCTTATAATATTGATAAGCTGGCTGACATTCTTTCAGGCGCGGATGAGGGTAAACAATTAAATGCCAATTCCTATTTGAAAATAACAAACTACTGTAGAATACCCAGGGTGATATCCACCTTTCCCCATGCCTATCTTAAAATCACGGAAGGGTGCAGTAATCATTGCTCTTACTGTACTATTCCTTTTATAAGAGGACCCCTTTTTAGTTTTCCAGAGAGAGATATTTTAAAAGAGGCTGAATCTCTCTACGATTTTGGTGTAAAAGAACTAATCATTGTTGGGCATGATATAACTGCTTATGGACAGGATAGAGGAAAACGAAATCTTTGCGCTCTATTAAAAAAGATTCTGAAGATAGGTTTTCGATGGGTCAGATTGATGTATTTGCATCCTGCAGGAATCACAGATGAATTATTGGAATTAATAGAAGGTAATGCTCAGATATGCAAGTATCTGGATATTCCCTTGCAGCATATAAATCCAGTGATTCTAAAAAAAATGAACAGACCAGTATTTGACTACAAAAAATTGATTGAGGATATAAGAAGAGCAGTGCCGCAGATTGCAATTCGCACAACATTCATTGTCGGGTTTCCAGGTGAAACAGATGAAATTTTTGAGCAATTAGTGGACTTTGTCAGGATTATTAAATTTGATAGGATTGGTGCCTTTATTTATTATCCGGAAAAAGACACGAGGGCTTTCTTGTTTAAAAACCAGGTCCCTTTTAAAATTAAGAAAAAGAGACTTTTCAAGCTGATGAATGTTCAAAGGATGATAAGCAAGGAACTTGCCGGTTCGTTTGTAGGCAAAGAAATAGATGTGCTTGTCGAAAAAAAGAAAGATGATTATTTAATCGGTCGCACACAAATGGATGCACCTGATATTGATTGGACAGTAAGAATTTATGGAAAGGCCAGCATAGGAGATATTGTAAGGGTCAGAATAACAAAAAGTTCACCATACTGCCTTACGGGTAGTATTTGCATGGGCAATTAAAAGCTCTATTTGACATCCATCCCTGTTATTCATATAATTAACATTAGCCAATAAACATCCTTATGAGTTAATCATTTGTGAGAACTGAAATTTATCTGCTGGGGTTTAAAGGTATGAAAAAAGATCTGATGGCATTGCTTGAATACTGGGAAAAAAACAAGGGAATATCTAAGGAGTTCCTTATATCTTCTCTTGAACAGGGACTTTCAACTGTTTATAGAAAAAAAGCTATGCTGAAGGACAATATCGCCGTTAAGATAGACCCTGAAACTGGAGATATCAATTTTGTTGATGAAAATGGGAATTATGTGGAGCCTCCTTCTTTTCCATGGGAAAGAATAGCAGCACAAACTGCCAAACAGATACTTATTCAAAAGATTCGTGAGGCAGAAAAGACAGCGATATATAGTGAATTTAAAAAACTTGAGAATACTGTCGTATCTGGAAGGGTTGAAAGGTTTGAAAACGGGAATCTGGTAGTTTCCATTGGAAGAGTAGAAGCACTTTTACCTCAGAAGCATATGCTTGCCCGTGATAGATTTCATTTAGGGGATCCTATAAGGGCTCTCTTACTTGAAGTTCGCAAGCCAAACAGAGGGGTTTATCCCATTATTCTTTCGAGGACCGCGACAGATTTTGTTAAAATGTTGCTCATTGATGAGATACCTGAAATAAGAGACGGGATCGTTGAGATAAAGGCAATTGCAAGATTCCCCGGGGACCTTACAAAGGTTGCTGTGTATTGTTCAAATCCTAAGATAGACCCGGTGGGTACATGCATAGGTGATAAGGCTACCAGGATAAAAAACGTTACTAAGGAACTTGGGGGAGAAAAAATTGAAGTTGTTAAATGGAGCCCTGACCCTGAAAAATTTACAGCTAATGCCCTACTTCCGGCAATTTGTGAACGTGTTGTTTATGACCCGACAAAGAACGAAGCGACTGTCTGGGTGAGTAAGGATCAGCTATTTGTTGCTATAGGGAAAAAAGGGCAGAATGTGAGGCTTGCCTGCAAGTTAACTGGTTGGAATATCGTAGTAAACAGATCTGAAGGTGAATCACCTGCAACTCTGGTACTGGGAATAAGCGAAGAAATGGCTCAAAAACTCAGTGAGGCTGGATATGAAACGATTAAAGATGTAAGTAAAGCAGAATCGAAAGAATTGTCCGAAAAGGTAAATATTTCTGAAGATGAAGCCAGAGAGCTTATTGAATCTGCCATCAGACACATGCAGGATTTAGTCAATGAGAAAGAAGTTAACCATACGGAGAATGAATGAGGGTCTATCAGTTCGCAAGGCAGATAAAAGTTTCACCAAAAAACCTTTTAGGAATCTGTGAAAAGGTAGGATTAACCGGTAAGACATATGTCAGTGGTCTGAAAGACAACGAAATCGCCCTTATTAAGGATTATATAAAAAAAAGCAGGCTCGCGGGGAAATCCATAACTGTTACGGGTATAGAAACAGTTGGAGAAATAGCTTCGAAACTCGGAATCCCTGCCTCAGAAGTTATAGGGTATCTTTCATCTTTTAATCTCCAAGCAAAAATCAATGATAGGATTGGCATAGAGAATATAAGAAGGTTTTGTGAGGCGCAGGGTGTGGTTGTTGAGTTTAAAAAGACAAGGGAGAGTTATCTTTTAGGAATGGACCTGGAGTCTCAAGAAGACCTTGTTCCTCGTGCCCCTGTTGTTACAGTCATGGGACATGTTGACCATGGAAAGACCACCATCCTTGATTTTATAAGAAAATCAAATGTAGCGGCGAAGGAATACGGACAGATTACCCAGAAGATTGGTGCATATAAGGTTCATTTGAAGGAAGGTTCGATAGTTTTTATAGATACCCCGGGACACGAGGTATTTACGGAAATGAGGGCACGGGGAGCCAGAGTTACAGATATTGTTGTTCTTGTGGTTGCTGCTGATGAAGGAGTTAAACTGCAAACAATAGAAGCCATAAATCACTGTAAGGCAGCAAATGTTCCAATAATTGTTGCAATTAACAAGATAGACAAGCCAAATGCCAATCCTGAAGCAGTGAAGAAGAAGTTGAGTGAATATGGAATTGTACCCGAAGAGTGGGGTGGTCAGAATATATTTATCAATGTTTCCGGAGTAACTGGCGAAAACATAAATGAGCTGCTGGAGATAATTATTCTAATGGGTCAAATGATGGAATTAAAAGCAAATCCTGATAGACCTGGAGAGGGTACTATTCTTGAGGCATATCTTCACAAACAGAAAGGACCGGTTATTGACCTATTGGTTCAGAACGGGACAGTTAAATGTGGTGATTTTTTTGTTTGTGGAAGTATCTGGGGAAAAGTAAGGACAATGTTTGATGAGAATGGTAACAGGGTTGAAAAGGTCGGTCCTTCAACTCCTGTGGAGCTTCTCGGAGCAAGTTCCACGCCTGTTCCAG
>JAMWBX010000025.1 GCA_023818725.1 Candidatus Omnitrophota bacterium | reverse complement strand
CGAAGGTTCTTCGAGAGGCATCAAAATGGCTTACGCAGAACCAGGACGCAGAAAAATTTTTCCTTGTAGTCGAGTCATTTGATCCCCATGAACCATGGATTGTTCCACCTTATTACAGAAAGATGTATCTGAAAGAAGACGGACCTGAACAGATTAAATCAGGATACTCGCAGCAACAACTTGATAGTTACCTTTTGCGACGCACTCAGGCAAATTATAGCGGAGAAGTAACAATGTGCGACAGATGGTTTGGCTATTTTATGGAAACAATGAGGGTAATGGGGCTTTTAGAAAATACCCTGATCATATTTACTGCTGATCATGGCCATTCGATTGGTGATCGTTCTTATATAGGAAAACGCGGCTATCCATCTATGCCAGAGGTTTTTGAAGTACCTTTGATGATAAGAATGCCTCAGGCAAAATACAGTGGAAAAACCAGCGACATTTTTGTTCAGCACCATGACATAGCAGCTGAAATAATTGAAATGGCTGGAGTTAAAGTCAGGCCGTCTGTGGATGGAAAACCATTTTTAGAAAATGCTTTAAAGGGAAAATCAATCAGAGACCATGTGACGGTTGGCTGGGGAGCAAATCCTACTGTGATTACAGAAGACTGGTGGCTTAACTTCAAGATGGATATGACAGGGATTTTGCTTTACAGAAGAAAAGGTAAAGACGCATTCAGGGTTAACTATGCTTTAAAATATCCACAAATAGTGAAAAAACTGATGAAAATTGCCATTGATGATGCAGGAGGCAGCTTCCCTGAGTGGCTCGTCGAACTGGCAAGAAAACAACAGGATGCCCCTGGTTGCAGCGATCTTGCTGCAAGGGTAAAATCCCCTTTTTAAAATGAAAGCTAAAAACATTTCAGAATTTTCCTTGAGCGATGAAGTTCGAAGCATGTTTTCAGCCTTTTATGAGAAATTCAACCAGAATGAAGTATTTTTGATCAGAGTGCCTGCGAGGGTGAACCTTCTTGGAACCCATATTGACCACAGGGGTGGATGGTTGAATTATGTTGCAGTGGACAAAAATTTCTGGATTGTTGGAAGTAAAAGAAAAGACACCAGGGTTTCTGCTGTGAATCTTGATTCAGCATACAAGCCATTTGAATTTGATAT
This sequence comes from Candidatus Omnitrophota bacterium, assembly GCA_023818725.1. GTDB lineage: Bacteria > Ratteibacteria > UBA8468 > B48-G9 > DTJG01 > DTJG01. Next base: position 8,136 of record JAMWBX010000025.1, on the reverse strand, counting down.
CAAAAATGAAACACCTGATAGTTCTTTTGACTGGGAAATAGCCATAAGGAATGTTAAGGTTGAACATTCATGGGCTAATTACATAAAATGCGCTTTTGTCTACCTTCAGCATAAAATGCCTGAGAAAAAAATAGTCGGCTGTAATCTGGTTTGCTGGGGAAACGTTCCTCAAGGTGCAGGATTAAGTTCCTCATCAACCCTGGTAACAGGCGCAATGATTGCAGCATGTCATGCAAGTGGTATTGAACTTCCCTTGGCGGATCTTGTTGAATGGGCAGGAAGGGCAGAATGGTTTGTAGGAACTCGGGGAGGGTGGGGAGACCATGCTGCAATGGTTTTCTGTAAAAAAGACACAATATCTCATATAAGGTTTTATCCATTCACTGTTGAATATTTCCCATTTTTCAAAAACATCAGAGTCATAATTGCAAACACTTTGATTGAAGCAAAAAAATCTACTGAGGCGAAGGGAATTTTTAATCAGCGAATCGCGTGTTATGAAATAGGATTGGAAATGCTAAAGAAATTTAATAACAGTTTACCTGCTGACATCAGGTTTCTGAGGGATATTAATCCGGAAGTACTTGGAAGCCATGACAGAATCTATGATCTATTGCTTTCTCTTCCGGAAAGTGCAACAAGAGAAAATATATATCAGGCTCTTTTTGAGTCCTGTGAGAAACTTAACATCCTTTTCCAGACCCACCCCGATACCGGGCAATACAGAATAAGGGATGTTGTTTCTTACGGAATTTTTGAATGTGAAAGAAGCAGGATATGCGCTGAATATCTTCAGAAAGAAGATGTATACGGCTTTGGGAAACTGATGTATGTTTCACATGATGGCGACAGAGTTGTCAGATATAAAAATGGGATTGAAAATCCATGGGAATGGCATGCCGATGATAAGACATTATTGACACTTAAGGAAAAGGTAAGAAAAAAAATCAGGGGGGCAGAGATTCATTTGCAGCCAGGATGTTACAGGTGCAGCAGAAAGGAGCTTGATTTTATCGTTGACTGTGTGAAAGAAATACCGGGTGTGTATGGAGCAAAATTAACAGGGGCAGGGCTTGGAGGGTGCGTGGTGATACTGGCGGATTTATCAAGCACAGATAAAGTTGTTGAAACATTAGAAAAAAAATATTACATCCCAATGGGACTTACCACAGCGATATATGTTTGCAACGCAGCGGATGGCGCGCTCATCCTTGAAAAATACAATGTCAGTGTTTAGATATATTTATGGTCCAGTAAGTTCATGGCGATTGGGCAGTTCACTCGGAATTGATCTACTATCACAATCAGAAAAGATATGCAGTTTTGACTGCGTCTACTGCCAGGTGGGAAAGACAGATACTTGTTCTTGCGAAAGAAAAATTTTCGTACCAACTGCAGATATAATTAACGAACTGAAGCAGATCCCTGAAGTTAAAATTGATTATTACACATTTTCGGGAAGGGGAGAACCAACTCTTGCCAGAAACCTCAAGGAAGTGGCTTTGTGGATAAAAAAAGAGAAAAAAGGAAGGTGCGCCCTTCTTACAAATAGCTCCACAATCACAGATGCTTCAGTCCAGCAGGATATTATTGCGATGGACCTTATTTCCTTCAAAATAGACGCCGCAACGCAAAAAACCTTTGAAAAAATGAATAGTCCGTGCTGCGAGATCAGGTTTGAAAAAATAATCGAGGCGCTCGTGGATTTCAGAAAAATTTACAGAGGAATTTTTACAATACAATCAATGTTTGTTGAAGAAAATCTTAAAGAAGCAAAGGACATCGCCCGAATATGCAGAAAACTAAAACCTGATATCGTCTATCTTAATACTCCGTTAAGAGACAGCGCGGTTTTACCCCTTTCTGAAGAAAGTTTTTCATCTGTTGAAAAGGCATTCGAAGATATTCCGCATCTTTCTGTCTTTCGCGCCCAGAAGAAAAATGTTGAGCCAATAAGCATTTCTGACACAGTGAAAAGGCGTGGCAAAAAATTATGATAAAAGAAAACATCGAGAAAATACTGAAGGAAGTTCCCAAGGGTGTTACAATAGTAGCCGCCACAAAAACAAGGTCCATTGAAGAAATCAGGCAGGCCATAGAATGCGGAATCACACACATTGGCGAAAACTATGTTCAGGAGGCCGAAAAAAAATTTAATCAAATTGGCAGGGCGGTTAAATGGCATCTCATTGGGCATCTTCAGAAAAACAAGGTAAAAAAAGCAGTCAAAATCTTTGACATCATTGAAACAGTCGATTCGTTCGAACTTGCGCAGGAGATTTCAAAGCACAGCCAGATACCATATCCTGTATTGATCGAAGTCAATAGCGCAGGAGAGATGCAAAAATCAGGCGTTTTTCCTGATAAAACAGAACGACTCATTGAAGAAATCTCGAAGTTGCCAAATATCATTATTCAGGGACTGATGACAATGGGGCCAGCAGTTGAAAATCCGCAGGATATCAGACCTTACTTCAAGATAACAAAACAACTGTTTGAATCCTGCAAAAAAATCAAAAAACCAAATGTTGAGATGAAGATTCTTTCAATGGGAATGAGCGACACATGGCGCATAGCGATTGAAGAAGGAGCAACATGCATCAGAATTGGCACAGCGATATTCGGCCCCAGAAGATAAAAGGCGCTTTTATCCAGTTCATTACAATCCATCAGAAAAAGGCGCTCTTTTATCGCCAGTTCGCGGTGATGCTGAAAAGCGGAATCTCAATTGTGGCATGTCTGAAGCAGCTGAAAACCCTTTCAGGTTCGTCTGATATCTCTGAAAATCTCTTATCCAGTGTTGAAAGGGGAGAAAAGTTGTCTTATGCAATGGAAAACTCAAGGAATTTTTTCACCAATCTTGAAATAAAAACCATCTCAGCCGGAGAAATATCCGGGAATCTTGTGGAGCTTCTGGAAAAGCTCGCTTCTTATTTTGAAACAATTCAGGATGTGAAATACCGGCTTATCAGCGGAATGGTTTATCCTGCGATACTTCTTCACGCCGCAATCATAATTCCTGCTGTGCCTCTGCTTTTTACAAAATCAATTCTCGCTTTTCTGGCGAGGATTCTTCCGATATTTATCTTCATTTATGGATGCGCTTTTGTCATATTTTTTTCATACAGGGCACTTTCTAAACCAGAGATGGAAGAAATCAGGGATTTTATTGTTTTAAAAATCCCTATTGGATTTGGGAAACTTTTCAAGAAAGTTTCTGTGATAAGGTTTTTGCATGCATTGAACTGCCTTTATTCAGCCGGCGTTCCAATTACAGAAGCGATAAAAATTTCTGCTGAAGCTTCTGGAAATAAAATCATTGAAAAAGAAATCGTCAAAACAGGAAAACTTGTTGAGCAGGGTATTGGTTTTTCTGAAGCATTTTCAGCCAATTCAATCTTGCCACCCATTGTGATTGATATGCTTCAGACAGGCCATCAGAGTGGAACAATGGACCGGATGCTTGAAAAGGCGGCATCATATCTTCAACAGGAAGTAAATTTAGCGGTAGAAGCCGTATTGAAAATTATCCCTGTTGTCGTGTATCTTCTTGTTGCCCTTTATGTTGCCTCAATCGTGATTTCGTTTTACAGAGGCTATTATTATCAGATAAATTCTCTACTTGAGTGAAATGGAAAACTGGAAAAAACATCTTTATATTATATGGCTGGCTGAAACAATCTCAATGATCGGTTTTCACTTCTGTCTGCCATTTTTGCCTTACTATGTTCAGGAACTTGGACCTGCTGACTTGAAACAGGCAGCATTATGGACAGGGCTTTTGCAAACAGTTGGACCTTTGATGCTTGTGATTTCTTCTCCTTTCTGGGGCGTGCTTTCAGACAGATTTGGAAGAAAAATAATGGTGGAGAGGGCAATGTTTTCTGGATTTGTTGTGCTTGTCCTGATGAGTTTTGTCAGAACAGTTCAGCAGCTTTTGATATTGAGAATACTGCAGGGATTTTTCACAGGCACCTTTACTGCGGCAATAGTTTTAGCTGCAAGTCAGATTCCAAAGGAAAAATCAGGTTATGGACTGGGACTGATGCAAACATCCATTTTTATCGCGGCAACGATAGGACCATTTCTTGGCGGAGTCCTTTCTGACATCTGGGGATACAGAAACACATTCTATTTTTCCGGAATTCTTGTTGGAATAGCAGGTTGCTTGGTTATGTTTTTCGTGCAGGAGCCAGAAAAAAACAATCACCAGCAAGAAGAGGAACAACATCAAACTGATGGCTCAAAAAACAATCTTCTCTTTCTCCTTGTAGTTCTTTTCCTTTTCCAGTGCGCTTCAACATTTATTTCTCCGGTCCTTGCGCTTTTTGTAAAGAAAATTTCTCCTGAAGCAAGAAAAATTGCCACAATAGCAGGCTCAATTCTGGCAGCGTCTGGCATTGCAAGTGTTTTTGGAGCGGTTTTTGCCGGAAACCTCGCAAGCAAAAAAGACCACAGAGCTCTTTTAAGCATAATGCTTCCAATTGCGGGAGTTATTACGATTTTGAGTTTTCTTGCCAGAACAGCAGGCCAATTGATGTTTTTAAGGATACTGGCCGGACTTTCAGCAGGCGGCATCATTCCAACAATCAACACCCATATAAACCTTGAAACAAAAAGAAGCCATTTGGGCAGAAACTTTGGAGTGGCTGGCGGCATATCTTCTCTTGGAGCAGGTGTTGGACCAATGATTGGCGGCGCTATCGCTTCAATTTATTCACTGGAAACCAGTTTTGTTTTCAGCGGCATACTGATTATTTTAACAGGCGCTTTGTGCCCGGTTTTGCTTGAAAAAACAGAGCTTGTGAGAAAGGAGAAACTTCCAGAGATTTCAGAATTATAAAGAATCTTGTTTTAAAAGCTCATTCAATTTTTTCTCATATCTTTCAAAACATTTTTCCAGAACTTCATCAGGGTTCTTACCGCTTTCAAGGATAAGTTCGAAACAAAGCACCGCAAGGTCTCCTGTTTCAATATCAGCATGCGGATTTTTTTCGCTGTAGAGCTGATTAATCTCTTTTATGTGTTTTTGCGCAAGACCCAACAACTTTTTCCTGTGATTATTTGTGTTAACCCTGAGCGAAAGATTGTGGATTTTTTTGATTCTTTCAAGAGTATCCTTTGAAAAAACCATATTCCTCCTTTTATTCCAAAAGCGGGTTTAAAATTAGCTTTGATTGGACGTTTTGTGCCAAGTTTAGGTGGATCTGAATACTTAAAGTTTTTTTATAATTTAACAAGAGGAGAAATTCCAAGTGTAGATTTACAATCCGAACTCAATTTACAAAATGCAGTTCTTTCTCTCAATGAAAAAAAACTGTTGTCTTCAGCTAAGGATTTATCTCTGGGAGGATTTTTAGTTGCTTTATGTAAAACTGCATTTGGAAAACAAGTAGGTATAAAATTAAACAATTTTAATTTCATAAATCTTCGAAACGATATAGCAATGTTTGGAGAAAGTTCTTGTTCCGTGATTATTTCTTATGAAAAGCATTTGCAAGAACAAATCCAAGAAATTGTAAAATCTTATGCCTTGCAGTTTTTTGAAATAGGAGAGTCTATTTCAGATTACAGTTTGCAAATAGAAAGTTTAAACTTAAAGATTTCAATGGACAAACTTCAAAAAAATTTTGAGGAAGGCTTAGTAAAATATTTTGAATAAAAATTTTACACTTGCACTAAAATAAATATGCCTAAGTTTAGGAGTGGTGCTTTGTTTTTATATGGAGGAAAAATGCAAATCCTAAAATTTTTATTTTTGATTGGAGTTTTTTCAATTCATTTTGGAGTTATTGCGCGTGACGTAGAAAATAAAGAAAAAATCAAACTCACCACTAAAGAAGCAGTGCAAAGAGCGTTGCAAAATAATCCCGAAATCAAATCCAATATCTTTGAGTTAGGTAAGGCAGATACAAACTTTTTAAAGGCAGAATCAAAATACTCTTGGAGACTCATTGCAGGAGTGGATTCTAAAAAATCTATTTTACCCGATAACCAATTGAACTTCTTCTCTGGTACTAAAATTTCCGACGATAAAATTTTTGCTGGAATTGAAAAGATTTTTACAACAGGAACTTATTTTAAAGTAGAAGTAAGCAACAATCGTTTTGACTCCAATGCCTTTGAGGATCCAATCCGAAATGCAGGTACATTTCGTGCCCTTGCTCTTCCTCCTTTGTATACGGGAGCAATTACTGTTACACTAAGCCAAGATTTACTAAAAAATACTTTTGGAGTGCAAGATAGAAACTTAAAAAAAATTTTAGAAAACCAATCAGAAATTTCTAAACTAGATTTATCTTTCAAAGTTTCTAATTCTATTGTAAATACTCTTGTGAGTTACTGGACCTACGTAATCTCCGACTCTTCTATAAAAACCTATGAAAAACTTTTACAAAACGTGAAAAACGTAAGAAACCTAACTATTCAAAAATCTAAGTTAGGGCTTTCAGAAAATTTTGAAATTAACCAGTGGAATGCTCTTCTTGCACAAACAGAAAACCAACTAGAAAAAACTAAATTAGAGCGAGAAGAAAACAAAAATAAACTTCTTCGAATTTTAGGTTTACCTAATACTACAGAAATTGGAGAAATTTCAGATTTGAAAGAAGAAATTCCAAGTGATTATAACGTTGAGCGCGATACCGAATATGCTTTTCAAAACAGAGCCGACTGGAAAACAATGATCATACGAAAAGAGATTGTAGCATTGACTGAAAAATCAGCTAAAGACAATGCTCTTCCTTCTATAAAACTTACTGTAATTGGTTCTTCAAAAGGTCAGACCATTGTTGCACCACAAAACAATTTTTTAGATACGAATGAAGGAACTCTCTCTAGAAAATACTATGAAGCAACTGCTAATTTACGAGTTACTTACCCAATTGCTGACAGTGGAATAAAAGCAGATTTACGAGATGCTAAAATTTCAGAAATGCAAGTTTCCTTACTTGAACAAGATTTAAAAAGAGAAATTGAAGACGACATAAGAATTAAATATGAAACTGTTGTGGCAACACATAAAATTCTTCAAAACTCCATCCAAATGAGAAAACAATCAGAAGCCTACTACAACGGACTTTATAGAAGTTTCAACCAAGGGAGATTTAATTCAATTACTGTTAAAAATGCTCTAGATACTTTAGTACAAAATCAACTACAAGAAACCCAAGCTAAAATTAACTTTAACATTGAAATTTTGCGTTATGAGATAGCTAGAAATTCTTTATTAAAAACATACGAAATTGATGTAGAACAACTTATACCAAAATTATAAATTGAATTATTTCACACTTACGATACTTGAAAAAATACCGAATAACACTTATGTTTTTTACGAAAAAACCTCAACTTAAAGAAAGTTGAGGTTTAGAAATTTTAAATATGATTTAAAACCTTTTCTTCTAGTTTTTTGTATTCTATATCATCTACAATATGATTCGATTTGACTTTTCCATTCATGATTGCTTGGATGAGTTTTTGATTTCCAATTTGTTTAGTGTGAATTTGAACTTCCATAAGTTTATTATTTTGTATTTGATAGACCTTACCTGCTTGGTTTTTTAAAAACCAAAAAGTTTCCATTTTTCCATTTAAATGAGAAATAAGCTCTAACTTTTCCCCATAGTTATGGTAGATAAAAACTACTCTTCCTTGTTCTGTTTCGAGGGTTCTAGCCAACATACCTTTTTCATCAAACTCTCCTAATGCTAAAGGGTTAGAGCCAGTCCAAAACTCAATTAAATTTAAAATCACTACATCAACAAGCCCTGCAATTCCATAAACGGGAATGAAATTTAAAACGTAGAAGACCAAAGTTTTTACAAAGCGAGTAAGTAAACCACTCCCCACATTGATAGAATCATTGAATTGGTAAACTTTCCTAACCAAAGAAAACTTTCCAAAACAATTAGAAAGACTTGTAAATAACACTCCTAACAATAGAGGAATTAAAATAAATTTTTGAATTCTTCTCATCATAAACTTTCCTTTATAAGTTTTTTAGCATTGAAATTTGTTTTAAAAATTTAGCAATTCATTTTTTAGTTACGTTTCTTTATGAAAATTTTTTATGTCACTTTATAAATCTTGACTTTGTTTCAAAACTTTATAAGTTGTTCTTATGGCTACAGATTT
>JAMWBX010000024.1 GCA_023818725.1 Candidatus Omnitrophota bacterium | reverse complement strand
ACTTGATAATAAAGGTCTGATTTTGATTCCAGGGGTGGAAATTTCAGCCAGTGGTGTGCACCTTTTGTATATTGATGCAGCCGAAGAAATTTATCCCGACAGTTCAAGACAAAAGGTTCTAAATGATATACAGGCGATATTCAATAAAACAGGCAAGGGCTTTGCAATTATTAATCATCCTGACTGGCAGAATGAATTCAACCATTGTTCAATTGAACAGATGATGGAGTGGACAGGATATCTTGGAATAGAAATATACAATGGAGTCATAGGAAGGCTGGACGGAAGCCAGTATGCTATCAACAAGTGGGACATTGTTCTTTCTAAAGAAAAAAAAGTATGGGGCTTTGCCAACGACGATTCGCATAGACCCGGTGATTATGGACTTGGATGGAATGTTGTTTTTGCAGAAAAGTATCCTGAATCAATCATCGATGCCGTCAGGAAAGGAAACTTTTATTGCTCAACAGGTATCGTAATCAAACACATTGACTATGATGGAAATAAGATTTACCTGGAAACTGAAAACGCAAAAAAAATTGCAGCAATTCAAAATGCCGGCAGGAGATTTAAGGTTGTTTATGGTAATTCAATAAATGTAGAAATACCTCAGGACGCAAAATATGTGAGGTTTGAGTGCTGGGGTGATGCTGAAGAGATGGCATGGACCCAGCCAATTATCATTGAAGAAAAAGAGATGCAATATGAATTTGACTATGTTCAAAATTGGCTTGTATCTGAACTTCTTGATATCTCAAGCCTTGACCATACAAGCCCTGAAGAAGGATCAAAATTGGCAAAGCGAAAAATCCTGTGTCAACCTTCTAAAACCGTTCTTGCTGGCTTTGTTGACATAAGAGAAATATCGAATTCTCAGAAAGGAATCATTTATCTTGTGGCGGATGCGCGTTTTGAATCTGATTCAAAGGCAATCCTATCATTAGGATATGATGGCCCTGTAAGGGTATGGGTGAATGAAAAAGAAGTTTTCTATGGACCTGGAACAAACCCTGCAATCAGGGACCAGACAAAAGTTTTTACAAATGTGAAAAAGGGAAATAACCGAATTGTTGTTGCACTCGATACAAATGGTGGAAAAGCATGGGGAATTTTTTGTCGGATTAAGGATGGCTGAAAAATTTCTTGATTTTCTGCCACTCGTCCTTAAGAGAAACTGTTCTGTTAAAAACAATATGACCTGAAGCTGAATCAGGGTCGCATACAAAATATCCCAATCTTTCAAACTGAAATCTATCATTTGGTTTTGCGTCAGCCAGAGAAGGCTCTGCTTTACAACCAGTAACTATTTTTAAAGAATCTGGATTGATGTTGACTGTAAAATCGGATCCTTCAGGAACATCAAGCGGGTCCTTTTTCAAAAAAAGCCGTTCATAAAGCCGAACCTCAACATCAATACAATGGATCGCTGAAACCCAGTGAATTATTGCTTTTGAACGCTTCTTATCAGAGTACATATTTCTTGAATCCGGATCATAAACGCATCTTATCTCTTTAATATCTCCTTTTTCATCCTTAACAACCTGCGTGCATTTCACATAATATGCGTATCTGAGCCGTACTTCCCTTCCAGGAGCAAGCCGATAAAATTTTTCTGGCGGATTTTCCATAAAGTCATCTCTTTCAATAAAGAGAATCCTGGAGAACGGGATTTTTCTTTTTCCTTCTTCAGGATTTTCAGGATTATTGATTGCATCAAGTTGTTCTGTTTTCTCTTCAGGATAATTTTCAATAACAAGCTTTAATGGGTTTATCACTACCATTTTTCTCTGGCATATCTTATTAAGATGTTCCCTTACAAAATGCTCAAGAAGTTCAATGTCAACAACGCTATCTGTCTTAGCAACGCCTATGTGCTTACAGAATTTTCTTATGGCTTCAGGGGTGTATCCCGCCCGCCTCATCCCGGCCAGTGTCGGCATCCTGGGGTCATCCCATCCGTTTACAATCTTTCTTTCAACAAGTTCAGCAAGGTATCTTTTACTCATAACAGTATAAGTCATATTCAACCGAGCAAACTCAATCTGCCTGGGATGGTAAAGCCCGAGCTGGTCAAGAAACCAGTCGTATAATGGTCTGTGATTTTCATATTCAAGAGAACATAAGGAATGGGTTATCCCTTCTATTGAATCCTCAAGCCCATGTGCCCAGTCATAGGATGGATAAATACACCATTTATTGCCGGTTCTGTAGTGGGGAACTTTTTTTATGATTCTGTACATAACAGGATCTCTTAAATTAAGGTTTGGAGAAGACATATCAATCTTTGCGCGAAGGGTTCTTGAACCCTCTGGAAATTCTCCGTTTCTCATTCTTTTAAAAAGTTCCAGATTTTCTTCTACTGATCTGTTTCTGTAAGGACTTTCTTTCCCAGGTTGAGTAAGCGTCCCCCGATCCTCTCTTATTTCTTCAGGGCTTAAGTCGCAAACATACGCCTTACCCTTTTTTATAAGTTCTATTGCGTACTGGTACATTTTTTCAAAATAATCAGAAGCAAAATATAACCTATCTTCCCAGTCATAGCCAAGCCACTTTATATCCTGTTTAATAGCTTCAACATATTCAGATTCTTCTTTTGCAGGATTGGTGTCATCGAATCTCAGATTGCATTTGCCGCCAAATTCTTTTGCAATCTCAAAATTCAGGTGTATCGCCTTGGCATGCCCTATATGCAGATATCCATTGGGTTCAGGCGGAAAACGGGTATGTACCCTTGCCCCAAACCTCCCACTTGCAATGTCCTGCCTTATAATCTCCCTTATAAAATCAACTGGTTTTTCTGAATAATTATTTTCCATGGAATTTTTCAGGAACGCAACATTTATTATATTGTTTTTATGTGGGACGGTCAAAAACGAGAAGAGTAAAACTTTCTTAAAACTCAGTCGTTCAGATAGAACCAGTCGTAATAATCATGGCCCCATCTGTACTTTCCTACCCCGCGGCTGAGAATTTGTCTTTCGACATGACCATCAAGAAAAAGAACATTTTGAAACGCTGCGGTTCCATCTTTGTTTGGATGATTGCTCACAGGCGTCTTATACCAGTAATGACTTGCCACATCTGCTGCATCATAAGAAATATCCCACATCAAAGGCGTTCTATCTGCCCATTTCGCATTGATTCTTGTTCGCGGGGTTGGCCTGCGTGGGGTGTTTATGTTAAAATATGTTCTATGCCATCCATACCAGTAAGAAGACTGATTCGGTGGCACTCCGCCATCTCCGCCAACATAGTGATAGCTCATCATAGCGTCGGTGGCAGGCCATGTCCAGCCCGGATTTCCATAAAACCGTCTGTACATCTCACCTGAAGCGCAGGTGACAAGTTGTTTCTTCACCTTATATCTGTCATGTAAAACCCTGCTGACTCCTCCACGAATTCTGAATGCTTCTCCCCAGGCTCCTGGAGGAAGCCAGTCATCATTATCTTCTGCGTAAAGGAGAAAAATAATTCCCATCTGTTTGAGATTGTTCATACAGGACACTTCTCTTGCCCTTTCTTTGGCTCTGATTATAACAGGTAGAAGCATCGAGGCTAAAATTGTCATGATTGCAACAACTATCAGCAGTTCTACAAGGGTGAACCCTTTTTCTGTTTTGTTTATTGGGCTCCTCATCCAGTATCTGTTATAATATGATTGTTCAAAACTGTCAAGGGATGGAGGGCAAAATGAGATATAGGGCGTTGGGTAAAACAGGAATAAAGGTTTCTGAAATAGGCCTTGGAACATGGCAGCTTGGCGGAAACGATTGGGGAGATATTTCAGAAAAAGAAGCTCTTTCTATACTCCATAAGTCAGTTGAGATGGGTGTAAATTTCATTGATACTGCTGATGTATATGGAATGGGAAGAAGTGAAAAACTCATAGGTAAATTTTTGAAAGAGACAAAAGAAACTGTCTATGTCGCTACAAAGCTTGGAAGGCGCCAGTGGATTGAAAATAATGGCTGGCCTGCAAAATATACAATTGAAATGGTAAAAAGGGACATTGAAGATTCACTCAGAAATCTTGGAATTGATTCAATTTTCCTTCAACAGTGGCATTGTATTCCCACAGAGATGCTGAAAAGCGGAGAGGCATTTGAACTTCTTGAGAGATTCAAGAAAAAAGGTCTAATTCAGCACTGGGGATGCAGCATTGAATCAATCGAAGAAGGGCTAATCTGCATTGAACACCCTGGTTGTGAAACCCTTCAGGTAATTTTTAATATATTCAGACAGAAAGTGGCAGAAGAATTACTACCCGTAGCAAAACAGAAAAATGTGGGTATTCTCGCACGAGTCCCTCTTGCTAGTGGATTGCTTACTGGGAAATTCAAGAAAGGACATAAATTTTCTGAAAAAGATCACAGAAATTATAATGCTGACGGAGCTGCTTTTAATGTTGGTGAAACATTTGCTGGTATTCCTTTTGATAAAGGCGTAGAACTGGCTGAAAAAATAAAGGAAATTTTAAATCCTTCAGGCAAGATAACAATGGCTCAACTCGCCTTAAGATGGATTCTTGACCACGATGAAATTTCAACAGTAATTCCAGGTGCAACAAAAATAAGTCAGGCAGTGGATAATGCAATGGCTTCCTCATTACCAGGTCTATCACAGGATGCGCATGAGAAACTGAGAAAACTTTATAAGGATGAAATTGAGCCCTGCATCAGGGGCAAATACTGAAATAATTCAAAGTTCTGATACAACCTCCATCACTATCTGAGACCACTCCTTTAATCTTGATGGTTGGTGTCTGATTGTACTGATGTCCTTCATTATAACTTCAACAATACAGCCATTCTCTTTCATTATCTCAAGTTTTTCTTTCAGCTCTTTTTTCACAAAATCCCTATTCCAGGTTTCACCTGCAAAAATTGCTGGATTTGGCTTGTATGAAATAACATATCTGTTTTTAATTTTTTCAGCAGCAACCTTAACATCAGCGCGAGGACTGATTGAAATCTTTCGCAGGTTCTTAATTTCTTGAAGAATGTGAATTTTGTTATGGAGTGGCTCACAACAACCGTAATAAGTAAGCCCAAATTTTTCAAGCCATCTTTTCTCGTAATTAAGGGCAAATTCCTTATGCATAGCAGGGGAAACTTCTGAAAAAATCTGGCTTGTTGCAAATCCCCACTGCTTTCGTGGAGACAACCCGAGTGTAGAAAATTCCATCTGTGGTAAATCAGATGTGTAGCCAAGTCCACCAGAACCAATTCTAAAATTTCCATTGTTTGGTGAAAGAAGGGTCATCTTTTCTAATTGTTCCAATCTGGAAAGGGAAGCCGCGGTAAATCTAGCAATGAGAGAACGGACAAATTCTGGCCTTGTCGCAAGCGCCATAAGGGTTTCTTCGACTCCAACAACCATCACAAGCCAGTCCCAGGGCGCAAACCAGATCATTCCAACGCCATATATTTCAACATTCAGATAATTTCCAAAAATTTCCTGCAGTATCTTTCTTCTTTTCTCAGTTGACTCCCGGTCAACTGTGATTTCAGGAAATTTTATCTTTTTGATATCTTCAAAATCCTTTATCTGCGGTATAAAATGCCTTGAAACAATGCCGGTGCCAGTGGAAGCAAAATCAGCGCAAGGAGAGATTCCGTAACCTGTATCATTAATAACGACGCCAAGTCTGTAAACAGGCTCCACAACCATATCAGCCCTTGCGTTTTCCCACATATACAGGGTTATTTTCAGATCTGCTTCAACTCTTCTTGCGAAACTATTTTCACAATGAAATTCAATATCGCGACATTGTTCAATCTCATGCCAGGGAACCTCATTAATCCATACCACTGGTCTTCCCGGAATCAGGTCATTATTTCTTTTCCATTCAGAAATTATTATGGAATGCTCAGGAAGACTGGCAATTTCAGAAATTCGGCAGGCAAGCTCTTTAAGAATTTCTATATCTTTTTTTCCTATATCTTCAAATTCTTCCTTGTTTTTTTGCAAATTCATATGTATCAGAAGCGATTGCCAGCTCTTCGTTTGTTGGTATGACAAATACCTTTATCTTTGATTCAGGGCTACTTATTTCCTGTTCAGTAGCTGTGCAATTTTTGTTTTTTTCTCTGTCAATTATTATGCCAAGTTCCTCAAGACCCTGGAGAGATTTTTCTCTAACAACCGGCTGATTCTCACCAATGCCAGCAGTGAAAACTATTCCATCTGTTCTGGAAAGAACAGCAAGATACGCGCCTATGTATTTCTTCACCCTGTAGCAAAAGATTTCAATGGCAAGCTCTGCCATTTTATTTCCTTTTGAAGCGCTCTCAACAATACTTCTAAAATCATTGGAGACCCCGGATATTCCTGCAAGACCGCTTTCTTTGTTCAGAATTTTGTTTACTTCTGATGGCTTGATGCCAAGATTTTCAACAAAATACAGGATAATTCCAGGGTCTATATCTCCGCTTCTTGTTCCCATCACAAGACCCTCAAGAGGAGTAAATCCCATGCTCGTATCAATAGATCTACCATTTTTTACTGCTGTAATACTGCATCCATTTCCAAGGTGGCAGGTTATAAGATTTACATCGTATTTATGTCTCCCCATCAATTGCGCAAACCTTCTTGCCACATATCTATGGGATGTTCCATGAAATCCGTATCTTCTTATTCGATATTCCTGATAAAATCTATAAGGAATCGCGTAAAGATATGCCACAGGTGATATTGTTGTATGAAATGCGGTATCAAAGCAGGCAACCTGTACACTTTCAGGAAAATATTTTTCGGAGGCAATTATTCCTTCCATATTAGGAGGATTGTGAAGAGGGGCAAGCGGTATAAACTCTTTTATCTTGTTCTTTACTTTCTCATCTATAAGCATGCTTCCTGTGAATTCTTCTCCGCCATGAACAACCCTGTGGCCTATTCCTTTAATTTCGCTCAGATTTTTCACCACCCCGCGCTCAGGGTCTGTTAAAAGTTTTGCGATGATTTCAAGTCCCTGTCTGTGGTCAGAAACCTTTCGTGTTTCACGAAAGATGCTGGTCCCTTTTGAGTAGTTAATAGTGGCATCGGTGCCGCCGATTTTCTCAATGAGGCCGCTTGCAACAAGGGTATTTTCAGGCATACTGAAAAGTTTGAATTTTATCGAGGAACTCCCACAATTAATAACCAGGATATTCATTTATTCAGGTATTTGCTGATGAATTCAACCGCTTTGCCAACAGTTTTCACCTGCAGTGCAGCATCTTCTTCCATTTCTATGTCAAAAGCTTCTTCAAAAGCTGCAACAAGCTCAAGACTCTGAACGCTTTCAGCGCCTAAATCCTCAACAAATCTGCTTTCAGAGGTAATTGAATTTTCATCTACGCCCAGCACTTTTGCTGTAACCTGCTTAACTTTTTTTTCTATTTCAGTTCTGTCCATTTTTTCTCCCTTTTTATTTAATACTGGAAGTCTTTTTGATATAAGCCTTTCTTAAATCCGCTGTTAATTCATAAACTTTTCTTATAACATCCTCTTCTTCTTTTGAAAGAACTCTTTTTCTCCTTTCCATCGCTGCTTTTGCTGTTTTCAACATCATTTCAAGGCCAAAGCCTTTCATAAACTTGTTGTTCACATACCAGGTAAAAGAAGGAAAAAATTTGGGAAGAATTCCACCAGCAGTGATATTGCACATTACCCCAACAGAAGTTCCGGTATTAAAAAGGGTTCCAATGCTTGTCTTGGTATGATCGCCTATGAATGAACCCACCTTCAAATCTTCTGTATCAACAATCTTACCATTGACATAAACAGAAACAGAAGAATAGTCATTCTTCAAATCGCTGTTGGTTGTTAAAGCCCCCAGGTTAACAAATTCTCCAATATAGGCATGTCCGATGAAACCATCATGGTATTTGTTTGAATACCCCTGAATAATACTTTCTTCAATTTCTCCTCCAACTCTGCAAACAGGTCCGATAGTATTACCTTCCCTGATACTTGCCCCTGTCATTATATGGGTCTCACTGCCTATGTAACACGGACCTTCAATCCTGCTGAACGGAAAAATCTTTACATCCTTATCGATATAAATAGGACCTGAACTTGTATCCAGGACGACAAACGGATGGACTTCAGCGCCTTCAGCAATGTATATGTCATCAGGACCCTTCACTGTTGCCTGTGGAGAAAAAATCCCCTCAATGCCTTTCTTTCCACAATGTGAAAAATCTTTCTTAATCATCTCTCCGTTATAATGAACAAGATTCCACGGAAACTTCATCATCTTCGCATCAATCTGAATATGAGGTAAACCTTTCATAAAATCGATTATTTCTGCAAGGTTCTTGCCTTCAATTTTTACAGCGTTTTGCTTTTTCACAAAGGCATAAACGATTTCGTCTCCGCAGAGATAAACTGCTTCTCTATCCTTTGCAAAATCCGATTCCACGAGAAATCTTCCGTCAACAATCAGCACATCTTCGTCCGCATGCGAAAAAGTATTGATGGCATACTGATAATTTTTCTTCGCATATTCAAAAAGATAATCTCTTACAAAAAGCGTAATATCTCTGGTTTTCGCCTTTTCAACAATTCTTTCAAGCAATGTGTACATACCGCATCTTAATTCAAAGACAGGCCTTGTATAGCTCAATGGAGTTAGGTTTATCCACCAGTCACTTTCAAATATTATCAGTTTCATAATCTCCCTTCGTCAGGAAAGTAAACAGGTAATTGCGGCAACAGCAACAATATCTTCTGGCTTTGCGCCCCTTGAAAGGTCACTTACAGGCTTTGCAAAACCTTGAAGAACAGGTCCATAGGCCCTTGCACCAGCCAGATATTGAGTTATTTTATAAGCAATATTGCCGGCATCAAGGTCTGGAAATATCAGAACATTCGCCCTTCCAGCCACATTGCCGGGCTCTTTCAATTTTTTTCTCGCCACTGCTTCTGAAAGCGCTGTGTCAGCCTGAAATTCGCCATCATAAAATGTTTGAGGGTCTTTCTCTCTTGCGATTTCAACTGCTTTTGAAACCTTATCAACATCAGGGTGAGAAGCGCTACCTTTTGAGGAAAAAGACAGAAATGCAACAAGTGGTTCATTTCCCATCAGTTTTCTATAATTAGAAGCAGTTGCAATTGCAATATCTGCAAGAGTTTCGCTACCTGGTGAAATGTTCACCGCGCAATCAGCATAAAAATAAATTCTTCCATCAGGCATCTCCATTATAAAAAAGCTTGATGAACTTGACAGACCCTTTTGATAACCAACTGTCAGAGCAGCTGACCGTATCACATCAGCGGTTGTATGCGCTGCTCCTGCA
>JAMWBX010000023.1 GCA_023818725.1 Candidatus Omnitrophota bacterium | reverse complement strand
AATGTCCCTGTGTATCTTCCTTTGTATTTCGAGCCTAAACTATCACAGTTATCTTCAATGAACCAGAGATTATATTTTTTTACAATTTTCACTATTTTTTTCAAATCTGCTGGATTACCAAGTGTATGAGCGATAAAAATCGCTTTTGTTTTTTTTGAAATCGCTTTTTCTATTTTGTTAACATCAATGTTGTAAGTACCAGGTTTGATATCAATAAAAACAGGCACAAGATTATTCTGTATAATCGGGTTTAAAGTAGTAGGAAATCCGCAGGCAGTTGTTATTACTTCGTCTTTTGGTTTCAACCTTTTTTCTTTCAACAATGGAGATGTTAGTGCTGAAACAGCCAGTAAATTTGCAGAAGAACCTGAATTGGTCAGAATGCAATACTTAATGCCTAAAAAATTGCTGAGCCCCTGTTCAAACTTTTTTGCGTATCTGCCTTCTGTCAACCAGAAATCAAGTGATGCATCCACCAGATTTATCAATTCTTCTTCGTCGTATACCCTGCCTGCGTAATTGATATATGTTTGACCTGGAATGAATTTTTCTTTTTTAAGTTTATAGAATTTTCTGACTTTATAAAAAACTTTTTTTCTTATTTCTTTTTCTTCTGTTTCCATCATAAACCTCTACGATTGTTTTAAGTATTGAATCAACAGATAATCCGTAAACTTCTTTTAAATATTCCTGACTTCCCACCTTTTTTGCAAATGTATCAGGAATGCCAATTCTTCTAAAAATAATGTTCTTACAGCGCGATTCCATCAAAACTTCTGCAACTGCGCTGCCAAGACCGCCAATTATGTTATGTTCTTCAACAGTAAATATTGCCTTTGTCTCATTTGCTGATTTTAAAATAACCGCAGCATCTATCGGTTTAACGGTATGCATACTTATTATCCTTGCATCTATGTTCATCTCTGATAATTTTCTTGCCGCTTCCAATACATTTTTAAGCATATCTCCTGTAGAAATAATGGTAATATGGTCTCCTTCCCTAACAATAATTCCTTTACCGATTTTAAATTCCGGTTCTTTATAATAAATTTTTTGTTTTTCTCTGCCTATTCTTATATATACTGGACCATCATATTCCACAGAACATTTAATGGCTAATTCAGTTTCCACAGGATCAGCGGGGCAGATCACCGTCATATTTGGAAGAGATCTCATTATGGAAATATCCTCAGTTGCATGATGAGTGCAACCTGCTGAACCATAGGCAAAACCTCCTCCACTGCCTACTATCTTTACATTAACATTCTGATAACAAATATCGAGCCTTATCTGTTCAAACGGGCGCATAATTAAAAAAGGAATTATAGAATAGACAAAAACAATTTTTCCGGATAAAGCAAGTCCTGAAGCAATTCCTATCATATTTTGCTCTGCTACTCCTATGTTCAAAAATCTATGCGGAAATTCTTCTCTAAATTTTTCAAAAACAGAAAATCCCAGATCTCCTGTAAGCAAAAAAATTTTTTCATCCTTTCTTGCTAATTCCGTAAGCACCTTTATAAAAGATTGCCTCATTTAATCTTTAGCTCGTTTAGCGCCATCGCCAGATGTGTCTCGTCCGGTGATTTATAATGCCACTCAAGTTTATTTTCCATAAAAGATATGCCTTTACCCTTAATAGTATGTGCAATAATCAAGTTCGGTTTATATCGCTGTAAAGGAATGCTGGAAAAAATCCTTATCAAGCGTGGAAAACTATGACCGTCAACTTCTCTCACAGCCCATCCGAACGCCTCCCATTTCTTTGCTAAAGGTTCTAAATTAACGACCTCATTTGTTCTACCAAATGACTGTAATTTGTTATAATCAATAATAGCGACTAAATTGTCTAGTTTATGATGCGAAGCAAACAGGGCAGTCTCCCATATTGCGCCTTCATCGCATTCTCCATCAGACATCAATACAAATACGCGAAATTTTCTTTTATCATACTTTCCAGCAATTGCCATACCTGCTCCGATAGAAAGGCCGTGTCCCAGAGAACCAGTAGATGTTTCTGCGCCCGGTACAACATCCTTTGTCACATGCCCAAATAATTTTCCGCCATCAATAGCATAGGTATCAAGAATGTTTTCAGGAAAAAACCCTTTCAGAGCAAGTACAGCGTAGAGAGCTGAAGCGGCGTGTCCCTTGCTTAAAATAAATCTATCTCTACCTTCCCAACAAGGATCGTCTGGTTTAATTCTCATAATACAAAAATATAATGAAACTAAAATTTCCACTACGGAAAAGGCGGACCCGATGTGAGAGCTATTTGACCTTGAATGCATAATAACTATCTTTTTCCTCGCATCTCTCGCAATTCTTTTATAGTCTTTAATTTTTAACATGTTTTAGATGGTAAATTGTTAATGTCAATAAATTTTGGAATGCCCTTTATAGATATAATTTTTCCACAGAAACCGTGTTTTTCTTTAAGTTCTTTTATAATTTCATCTTCAAAAGAAGTAGCAAAAATGATCAAACATCTAACTTTATCCTTCACGATATTTTCAGGCGAATCTATCAAAATATTTGCTCGTGGGATATATTTATTATGCAAAAATGGATTTTTATCGTAAATTTTTTTCACTTCTTTGTTTGTAAACCCGGTGATCCCGAGCACAGAAAATGTTCTGTGCGCTGCTCCATAACCATAAACCCGAAATCCTTTCTTAATAGACATCTTCACAAGACTTCTTATCTTTCTATAATATTTTTTTAACGATTTCGCAAAACTTTTACACTCAGAAAACTCAAGTTTACGCAGAGGGTATATACTATTTTTTTTATTCCTATTCCTATGAAAAATTAAAAACATAGAACCGCCATGAATATCAACATTTTTGTAATAAGACGGAAAAAAACCGTATTTATCAAAGAGCTTAATTAAAGAATACCTTGAAAAATAGTTTAGATGCTCATGAAAAATATTTGAATATAGTTTTTTGTGAAAAACTTCTTCAATATCCGGGGTTTCAACTAACAAAAATCCATTTTTTCTTAGACATTTATTTATCGCCTCTAAAAATTCAGAAAGATTATCTATGTGTTCTATCACGTGGCGAATTATTATTAAATCGTAATCAAAATTATTATTTTGAATAGTGTCGATTGAAAAATAATTTTGAGCTACCGAAATATCGATTTTTCTACATTCATCAGCAAGTTTTTTTGATGGTTCGTATCCAAATACATCATTCTGCCCGAAAACTTTGAGCCTATTTAAAAGATACCCATTACTACAGCCTATTTCTAAAATTTTTTTCCTTTTCATATTCATTTTATAAATAAGGAAATCACAAACCCAGTTTAAGTAATCTACATAAAAATTTGAATATGTACCCACGTAGCTATATTCAGTGTAAATTTTTGCCGGGACTATTTCCTTGATCTGGACAAAGCCACAGTTTTCACAATAAAGCAGCGAAAGCGACAAAGAAAATTCATGTTCTTTTAAGGTTTTTTTTATTGAGTATATGCCTGCCACAGGTAAGTTTTTAAACTTTAAAAACTCCTTCAAATTAGAATTACCGCATATACGACAGTGCTTTATTATTCTTGTTTTATTCCTGGTGTCTACTTTAGACTTTGATAAAACATTTTTACCCATTGAATTGTTCTTTTCAATCCTGTTTTTAACGAAACCTTATTTTTCAAACCAAAAGTCATAAGCGTTTTTGTCATGTCAGGACATGATCTTTGAGGACTGCTCTTAAGATAATCTGGTATCTTATTTTCAATTACCACTTTTATTTTATTGTTAAAAATCCCGGCAATTATGTCGGCAAGTTCTTTTATGGTTACTTCTTCTGAGTCATTTCCTATATTATAAACTTCTCCATCTTTGCCTGAGAGAAGTACACTCCAGATTTGAACTATGGCATCAGAAATATAACAAAAACCCCGTGTTGCTTTTCCATCACTTAGAATAGTTATATTTTTACCTTCATAAGCATTTTTAATGAAATCAGCCCATACCCTGCCATCATTTAGATTGATACCAGGTCCATAAATGTGAACAGGCCTGACTATCTTAACAGGTAGGTTATATTTTCTAAAATAGTTTATACACAAAGTCTCTGAAAATCTTTTAGATTCGACATAACAAGATCTATCTGCAAGATGGTTTGTTCTTCCGATATAATCTTCCTTGGTTGGAACTGATTTGGCAGAATCTGGATCTCCATATATCTCTCCACTCGAGAAAAACACAAAACTCCTTGTCCTATTTTTTATCATATATTTCAAAATTGTTTCAGTTCCTCTGACATTTGTCTCAATAGTATTTACTGGATCCGCCATATATTTTTTAGGCGCTGCATTTGAAGCTGCGTGAATGATATAATCAGAACATTCCTCTATTTTGAATGGCTTTGAAACATCAACTATTTTAAATACAAAATTTTTATCGTTCTTTAAATAAAACAATCTGTGTCTGCTGTCTAATTCTCTGCGTATATAAGCGATTACTTTGCATTTTTTCGAAAAATATTTTTTATTAAGCATCCATACCGTATCCAATAGATAAGAAGCAATAAACCCGGCAGCGCCTGTGATAAGTATTTTTCGACCTTCGAGATGGCACAATTTATTTTCTATCCTGTCAATTATATCTTCTACATCTTCAAAAATTATATCCTTAGCTTTTTTCATTTGCTTAGTACATTTTTATACCACTCGATTGTTTCTTTTAAACCGCTACTCAGATCATATTTGGCGTTCCATCCAAGAATCTTTTTTATCTTAGTTGCATCAAGGTATTGATGTTTTATTTCCGTCTTTGCTTCACCGGTAATTATGTAATTCGACTTTTCTCCAGATAAAGTATAAATGGTTTTTACCAAATTCAACACAGAAATAGGTCTTTCGCTACTTAAATTAAAAACTTCCCCGGCTAAATTTAATTTTTCCATTTTTTCAGCAAGAATAATATATCCGAAAATCACATCCTTAATATAGATATAATCTCTGGTAAATTTGCCATCACTTCGAATTATTAACTGTTTTTTCTCAATTAAACTTTTGATTGTATCAGGTACAATGCGAGAAAAATTAAAATCTCCCGGTCCATAGATATTGCCGCATCTTGTTATAACCACGGGTACGCCATAAGTATGATAATACATTTGTGCAATTAAATCGCTGCAGCTTTTTGAAACATCATAAGGATGATTACCACAAAGAGCCATATCTTCTTTGTAAGGCAATTTTTTTTGTTCGCCATAGGCCTTATCGCTTGAGGCAATGACTACTGTCTTAACACATTGCGCCCTTCTGCAGGATTCCAGGATATTGACTGTACCAGAAACATTGGTTTTAAGCGCCCTCAGAGGATTTTTAAGACAATCTCCAACAATGGATTTAGCAGCAAGATGAAAAACTATCTCTATTTTGTTTGTTCTTATAAGGTCAAAAACCAGCCTGAAATTTTCGACGCTTCCTTTTGTTATCTTGATTCGGGACAATTGATCCGGTGAAAGAATGGTTTGTTTCCTGTGCGTTTTTATATCAAGTCCAAAAACTTCCGCTCCAGCCTTCAAAAGAAATAAGCACAGCCATGAACCAACAAATCCCTCATAACCTGTAACAAGAACTTTCTTACCCTTCCAGAATTGGGTATCCATGGTCTATCCCCACACCTTCCAGGGTGGATTGCCTGAAGCCCATAGTCTGTTGAGAATATCAAGCTCCCTTCTTGTGTCCATGCATTGCCAGAAACCGTCATGCAGATAAACCTTCAGCTGTCCATCTCTGGCGAGATTTTCCAGTGGCTCTTTTTCCATATAACAATCATCATCTTCTCTCAGGTATTTAAAAAAATCCCTATTGAAAACAAAAAAACCTCCATTGATAAAACCGTTTTTAATCTGTGGCTTTTCACCAAACTGAACCACCTGGTCACCCTCTATTATAAGCTCGCCGAATCTTGAACAAGGATGCACACCTGTGACAGTTCCAATTTTTTTGTGGCTTCTGTGAAAGTTCAGCAAATCGTTTATGTTTATGCTGGCAACTCCATCTCCATATGTCAACATAAACAAATCACCATCTACATATTTTTCGATTCTTTTAACTCTTGCTCCTGTCTGGGCGTTTTCACCAGTGTCAACAAATGTAATCTGCCAGTTTCTCTCGCCTGTTTCGTTGTAAAAGGTTAAATCACCCTTATCAAGTTTCAGGGTGAAATCGCTGTTCATCACCTGATAGTTCAAAAAGTACTCTTTTATAATTTTTCCCTTATATCCAAGACAAAGGATAAAATCATTAAATCCGTAATGGGAGTAAATTTTCATAATATGCCAGAGAATTGGTCGTCCGCCTACTTCCACCATTGGCTTGGGACGAATTTCTGTCTCTTCTTCCATTCTCGTTCCCCTTCCGCCACACAGGATTACCACCTTTATTTTTTCCATATCTTTTTCCTTTCTTTCATATACGAGCTGACCATTTTTTTTATCCCTTCCCTCAATGAGGTTTTTGCTTTAAACCCAAACTTTAGTTCTGCCTTGCTAACATCAAGACATCTTCTTGGCTGTCCATCAGGTTTCGTGGTATCCCAGATAATCTCACCCTTAAAATCGGTTAAATCAGCTATCAGGTTAACAAGGTCCCTCACCAGAATTTCCTTACCTGAGCCAATATTCACTGGTTCCGGCTCATCATATCTTTCTGTTGCCAGCACTATTGCCCGGGCTGCATCGTCAACATAAAGGAATTCTCTTGACGCTCTTCCAGTGCCCCATACCGTAACACTATTGTAGTTGTTTATCCTTGCTTCACAAAACTTCATCACTAGCCCTGCAATAACATGAGAATTTTCAGGGTCAAAATTATCGCCAGGTCCATAGAGATTAATCATCAATAGATGGATAGCATTGAAACCAAATTGTTTCCTATATGCCTGGCCCTGAACAAGCATCATTTTCTTTGCAAGGCCATATGGCGCATTAGTTTCCTCAGGATATCCATCCCACAGGTTTTCTTCCATGAAAGGAACAGGCGCAAATTTTGGATATGAACAAACAGAACCTATACCGACAAACTTTTTCACTCCGTATCGTCTTGAGTATTCCATTACCAACGTATTCATCATCAGGTTGTTAAAGCAGATATCACCTGGATACGCTCTGTTATATCCTATCCCTCCGACATCACCTGCCATGTGAATAACGATATCTATACCCTTGTTATACTGAAACAATCTTTTCACCTGACTTTCGTTTCTAAGGTCAAAGTCTTTTTTATGAAATAGAATCAGCTGTGGCTTGTTTTGAAAAGAGGTAAGAATGTTAACGACCCTTGAACCAAGAAAACCAAACCCGCCTGTGATCAAAACCTTTTTCCCAGCCCAGAAATTACTATCCATTTTTCTTAAAAAACTGATGAAACCTTTCGATAATATAATCAAGGTGTTTGGTTTTCAGATACTGATGACATCCTATGTAAAAACCGTTATCATTTATCCACTTTGCCACAGGATAGTTTTTCTCGATATCGCCAAAGAGTTTCACATAAATAGGCTGATTCAACAGCGGCATCATATCACGAGTTTCAATCCGGTTTTCTTCAAGAAACCTCACAATCTTATTCTTGTTTCCTTTTTTCAGCACTATTGGATACATCATAAAATTGTGTTCCCTGTCGGCCGGGATAAAAGGTAATTGAAGAAATTCTTCAAAATTCTTTAACCCCTCTGTAAGATAATTTGCATTTCTCCGTCGTCTTGATATTATTTCTTCCTTTTTCTCAAGCTGCGCCAATCCTATGGCCGCTTCAAGTTCAGTTGCCCTAAAACTGTGTCCCAGCCTTATAAACCTGAATCTTCTTTCAACAATTTTGAATAGTTCTCTTCCTGCCTTGTTGTCATCGTCTATTGAAATGTAGATTGAATCTCTCCCGTGGTTCATCAAACTTTTCAAAATAACAGCAAGGCGGCTGTCATTTGTTGTACACAAACCGCCAACGCCTGTTACCAGAAAGTGAGCAATGTAAGTGGAAAAGCAACCTGTATCTCCAAAGGAACCCACACGCCTGCCTTTGTAGGAAGCAAACATTGTTTCACAGCTATCTTCAATGATTCGCAAATGGTGTTTTCGTGCTATTTCTAATATTGGAGTCATAGCACACGGTAGACCAAAAAGATGAGCAGGAATTATAGCTCGTGTTCTTGATGTAATTTTATCTTCTATTAAATCAGGGTTAATATTGTAAGTTCGCCTATCCACATCGACAAAAACCGGAACTAAATTATTATGCAGGACAACATTTGATGTCGCTATAAAAGTTATTGCCGGTACCA
Source organism: Candidatus Omnitrophota bacterium (assembly GCA_023818725.1). Lineage (GTDB taxonomy): Bacteria > Ratteibacteria > UBA8468 > B48-G9 > DTJG01 > DTJG01. The sequence continues at coordinate 1,028 of JAMWBX010000023.1, read as the reverse complement.
GTATTTCATCTCCGTCCCGCCAGCCGTATTTCTCTTTCAAAGCAGCGATTGAAATATGAAGGGCACTTGTTCCACTGTTACAAAAAATCCCGAATCTGCATTGATGTTCGGCCGCAAACCTGCTTTCAAATGTCTTGCTCATAGGCCCATAAGATAACCTGTTTGACTGGATAACCTTTTTAATATAATTTTTTTCAAGCTTCCCAAAACGAAAATCACCAACTCCTATTGTTTCACTCAATCCGCAAAATTCTTTCCTGCTGTTTAATCCTTTTTCCACCATCTTTCAGGAAACTCCTTTTTTAATATTTCGTCACCCTCTCCAACCGGTTTAAGTCCTGCTTTTCGCATATCAGCATCAACCATAATTTTTATCAGTTTTCCAAAATCTATTTTCGGATTCCATCCGAGCAAATTTTTTGCTTTTCGAGAATCTGCTATAAGATTGTCAACATCCTTAGGACGAAAATAATGCGGATCTATCCTTACATGCCTTTTCCAGTCAAGACCCGCGTAAGAAAACGCACTCTCAACAAATTCCTCTACTGAATGGGATTCTCCTCTGCCTATCACAAAGTCATCTGCTTTTTCCTGCTGCAACATCATCCACATGGCCTCCACATATTCGGGGGCAAATCCCCAGTCCCTTTTCGCCTTCAAATTACCAAGATATAGACATTCTTGTTTTCCCGCCAGAATAGAGGCAATCGCCCTTGTAATTTTTCTGCTGACGAAGGTTTCACCCCTTCTTGGTGACTCGTGGTTAAAAAGAATTCCATTGCAGACAAAAAGGTCATAACTTTCCCTGTAGTTTCTTGCCATCCAGAAGGCATAAACCTTTGCTACCGCATAAGGGCTGCATGGTTGAAAGGGCGTTTTTTCGTTTTGAGGTGGTTGAGCATTTCCAAACATCTCGCTACTACTGGCTTGATACAATCTTGTCTTTATTCCACTTCTCCGTATGGCTTCAAGAATCCTGGTGGTCCCAAGGCCTGTAATATCTCCTGTATATTCAGGCATGTCAAAAC
>JAMWBX010000022.1 GCA_023818725.1 Candidatus Omnitrophota bacterium | reverse complement strand
CAACAGGAAGACCTAGAAGGTGTGGTTGGTTTGATTCAGTTATTGTAGAATATGCTGCCAGATTAAACGGCGTCGATGAGCTTATAATCACAAAGCTGGATGTATTATCAGGGTTGAAAACAATAAAGATCGGTGTTAAATACTTTTACAATGGATCTCAGATTGACACATATCCACTTGACACAAGTATTTTTGAAAATGTAGACGTACATTATGAAGAAATTGAAGGCTGGAGCCAAGATATCAGCAACATATCAAGATTTTCTGATTTGCCGTCAAAAGCGAAAAAATACATCGAAAGGATAGAAGAACTTGTTAAGGCAAAGATTACTGCCGTTTCTGTAGGTTCATCAAGAGAACAGATAATAAAACGCTAATTTCTTGACACTATCCTTTGGCCGTCTTATAATGATTTAAACAAACTTAAGCCACAATAAAAACTGTCAGATGACATAAGCCAGGTAAGAAATGACTGGAGCAAAGGCGATAGTTGAGTGTCTAAAAAAAGAGAATGTTGAGGTTATATTTGGATACCCCGGAGGAGTTATTCTTCCCCTCTGCGATGCTCTCTACGATAGCGAGATAAGGTTCATATTAACCCGGCACGAGCAAGGAGCAGCCCATGCAGCAGATGGTTATGCAAGGGCATCAGGAAAGGTCGGGGTTTGCCTTGCGACTTCCGGACCGGGATCCACAAATCTTGTAACCGGAATTGCCACAGCATATATGGATTCAATTCCAATGGTAGCAATCACCGGGCAGGTTGCAACAAATCTGATTGGAAACGATGCCTTCCAGGAAGTAGATACAACAGGGATCACAAGGCCCATAACAAAGCATAACTATCTGGTAAAAAATGTTGATCAGCTTCCCGTAATTTTCAAGGAAGCCTTCTTCATTGCAAGAACTGGAAAGCCAGGACCTGTGCTTATAGACATTCCCGTGGATGTGCAGAAGGCTGAAATCAACTTTCACTACCCGGAAAAAATAGAAATGAGAAGTTACAGGCCAGTTTCTAATGGCCATCCGTTGCAGATTGAAAAAGCCCTTTCCATGATCCGTACTTCGCATAAACCACTGATACTTGCCGGAGGAGGGGTAATTAGCGCTAATGCCTCTGAGGAGCTTCGAAAATTTGTTGAAAAGACACAAATACCTGTCGCACTCACAATGATGGGACTGGGCAGTTTTCCGGCCGAGCACAAACTCAATCTAGGAATGGTGGGAATGCATGGAACAGTCTACGGAAATAACGCAATAATGGAAACAGATGTTTTGATTGCAATAGGCTGCAGGTTTGACGATAGGGTCACAGGGAAAGTAAGCACGTTTGCTCCGAAAGCAAAAATCATTCATGTTGACATCGATCCTGCCTCCATAGGGAAAAATGTCCCGGCTACTGTCCCAATAGTCGGAGATGTTAAAAATGTTCTCAAACAATTTATCAGTAATGCCCCTGAGTTAGAGATAAGAGAATGGCTAGAAAAAATTAGTGAATGGAAAAAAAAGTACCCTCTAACTTATAAAAATGATAGTGGACTTAAACCTCAGTTTGTCATTGAAACTATTTCAGCATTAACCAGAGGCGAAGCAATAATTACGACTGAAGTTGGACAGAATCAGATGTGGACTGCGCAGTACTACAAATTCCGTCATCCGAGGACATTCATATCATCAGGTGGGCTTGGAACCATGGGCTTTGGCTTCCCTGCTGCCATAGGAGCTCAGGTAGCAAGAAAAGATAAAATCGTGATTGATATTGCTGGGGATGGAAGCATTCAGATGAACATTCAAGAACTCAGCACAGCAGTGACAGAAAAAATACCGGTGAAAGTTATCATTCTTAACAATTGTTTCCTCGGTATGGTTAGACAGTGGCAGGAACTTTTCTACAAGAAAAGATATGCTTTCACCTGCTTAAAAGAAAGGCAACCTGATTTTGTAAAGTTAGCAGAAGCTTATGGAGCGACTGGATACAGGGTAACAAAAAAGGAAGAATTGAACAAAATCCTTATTAAAGCGCTTTCTCATAAAGATGGGCCAGTCTTAGTAGACTGTATTGTTGAACCGGAGGAAAATGTATATCCCATGGTGCCTGCTGGCGCAAGCTTAAATGAAATGATCGGAGGACTTGCCTAAGATGGCTTCATATGATTCCCATATCATTTCAGTAACCGTAGAGAATAAATCAGGGGTCCTGGCGCGAATTGCAGGATTGTTTTCTGCCCGTGGATATAACATTGATAGCCTTGCTGTTGCAGAAACTGAGGACCCCACGGTTTCAAGGATGTCCATAGTGGTCAGGGGGGATGAAAAAATTCTTGAACAGATCTACAAGCAACTCAATAAACTTGTTGATGTTATTAAGGTCCAGGATCTAACAGCAGAGGAACACATAGAAAGGGAACTTGTTCTTTTAAAAGTAAATACCTCTAGCAGTAGCGTAAGAAACGAAGTAATACAGATTGTCAATATTTTCAGAGCAAAGATTGTTGATGTATCCAGAAAGAGTCTGACCGTAGAACTTGTCGGTGGTACGGCCAAGGTTGATGCGATGATAGACCTGATGAAAACCTTTGGAATAAAAGAAATAATAAGGACAGGAAAGATAGCTATATGCAGGGATAACAGTAAAGAAAAATAGTCTTTAACTGCTACAATCGGAGGAAAAAATGGCAAAGATATATTATGATAGTGATGCAGACCTTAGTTTTCTTAAGGATAAAACTATTGGTATCATTGGATACGGAAGTCAGGGCAGAGCGCACGCACTCAACCTTCGGGATAGTGGATTGAAAGTGGTGGTTTCTGAGTTGAAAGGAACAAACAACTGGGCAGTAGCAGAAAAAGATGGATTCAAACCTCTGAGCGCAGAAGAGCTCGTAAAAAAAGCAGATGTTATGATGTTGCTAACGCAGGATAACGTTCAGCCAGCGGTGTATGAAAGTAGTATTGAACCGAATATTAGTGAAGGAAAAGCTTTAGGATTTGCACATGGTTTTTCCATAGTTTACAGCCAGATAAAAGTGCCCGCTTCCATTGATATTTTTATGGTGGCTCCCAAGGGACCCGGAGATCTAGTAAGAACTCAGTTTACAGAAGGTAAGGGAGCACCATGTCTTGTCGCAGTTGAGCAAAATCCCACAGGAAATGCATTAAAGATTGCTCTTGCGTACGCTAAGGGCCTGGGCGGAACAAGATGTGGAGTCGTTGAAACAACATTTCAGGAAGAGACGGAAACAGACCTTTTTGGAGAACAGGTCGTTCTTTGTGGTGGATTGACAGAACTTATCAAAGCATCCTTCGAAACACTCGTTGAGGCTGGTTACCAGCCAGAAATAGCATATTATGAAACATGCCATGAATTAAAATTGATTGTTGACCTCATCATAGAAAGAGGAATCCAGGGAATGAGAAAGGTGATCAGCGATACAGCAGAATATGGAGACATGACAAGGGGTCCAAGAATTATAAACGAATCAGTACGCAACGAAATGAAAAAAATACTTAAAGAGGTTCAGGAAGGGAAATTCGCAAAAGAATGGATACTTGAAAATAGGGTCGGAAGACCTGTGTTCAACTCTTTGGCAAAAAGAGCTGAAAAACATCTCATTGAAGAAATAGGAGCAAAAATGAGAAGTATGATGCCGTGGTTAAGGAAAAAATAATGCTTCGAATCGTTTTTTAAATCAGGGGGGAAAATGAACGAGCTACTATTTACACCAACTAAGGAAATCATGAGTAAGTTGGGTACCATAATTTCGAAGCTTGTCTTTGGACTGGTTATATTTTTGGTCGGATGGATAATAGCAAAAGTCTTCAAGATCCTTGCCACGAAATTTTTGAAGGCTGTTAAGGTTGATAAACTTGTTGAAGACTCCGGTTTTAGAGAGATACTTTTAAGGGGTCAGATCACAAAAGAACCATCAGAACTTCTTGCAGGCGTAATATACTGGCTTCTTCTAATAGTCGTGGTTTTTCTCTCCATTAACGTTGCAGGCGTTCCCATTCCTTCTGAGGTAATAGAGAATCTGCTTTCTTTCATCCCAAAGATCATAATAGGCATTATCCTTTTCATTGCCGCACTTCTTGTGGGAAATATCATTGAAGGTGTAGTCAATACTGCGGCAGGAAATGCGGGGATTCAGCAATCCTACATCCTTGGAAAGACGGCAAAAATAGTTATAATTGTATTCGGGGTGGTACTGGCGCTTGAAGAGATGGGTATAGGAGGAAATTTTGTGACCTCTGTATTTAATATAATCCTTGCGAGTGGAGCACTTGCTTTTGCCATTGCTTTTGGATTAGGGGCGAAAGACCTGGTCAAGAATTGGCTTGAACAGTTTATAATAAAAAAATCATGAGGGTTTTTTCAGCCGTAAAAATTCAAAATGAACTGGTTGACGAGATATCCAGTCTGATTGAATTAATTGAGAAGTATAAGGATAGAACAAGGGTTGTCCCCGCAAGAAACTTACACCTAACCCTGAGATTTCTCGGTAACATCAACGATGAAGTGTATTCTTCGTTTCTAAAAAAAATTTCAGATAGATACAGGTTTTTTGAACGCTTCTCGGTCAATGTGCGCGGGATAGGATTTTTCCCGAATAAAAACCATCCCAGGATCATATGGGTTGGAGTTGAGGAAAATACTGCCCTGAGAGAGGTATATCTTGTTGCAGAACAGGCTGCAAGGGATGTAGGGCTACCGCCAGAAAATAAATTTACCGGACATATCACTGTCGGCAGGATCAAATCAAGCATTCCAGCAGATGCAGTGAAAAATATAGAGAAAAATTTCAAAAACCGCTTCTGGGGAAAAATGATTATTGAAGAAATCACAGTATTTGAATCAAAACTTGCGCCAGGGGGTCCTGAATATAGGGAATTAGCAAACATTCCCCTTGGAGGAGGAAAAAATGGACAAGAATAAAGCATTATCAATGGCAATAGAACAAATTGAAAAAACCTTTGGGAAGGGCTCCATAATGAGACTCGGCGAAAAAACAAGGCTTATGGTTGATGTAATACCAACAGGTGCCATATCACTTGACATAGCCCTTGGAGTTGGCGGAATTCCCAGAGGTAGAATAACCGAGATATTCGGACAAGAATCTTCCGGGAAAACAACTCTTGCCCTTCAAGTAATTGCTGAGGCTCAAAAAAATGGGGGTCAGGCAGCATTTATTGATGCCGAGCATGCCCTGAATCCTCAATATGCACAGAAACTCGGTGTAAACCTTGAAGATCTTTTGATAAGCCAGCCAGATACCGGCGAACAGGCTCTTGAAATTGCAGAATCGCTGATAAGGAGTAATGCAATCGATGTTGTTGTCATCGATTCAGTCGCGGCACTGGTTCCGAGGGCAGAACTTGAAGGAGAAATGGGAGATTCCGTTATGGGGCTACAAGCAAGGTTAATGTCGCAGGCGCTTAGAAAATTGACCGGTTATATCAGCAAATCACAGACTGCTGCGATTTTCATCAATCAAGTCAGGGAAAAAATTGGCGTGTTTTTCGGAAACCCTGAAACCACACCTGGCGGAAGGGCTTTAAAATTCTATGCATCTGTCAGACTTGAGGTAAGGAGAATAGAAAACCTGAAAACATCCCAGGGTCAAATGTGTGGAATCAGAATAAAAACAAAGGTTGTAAAAAACAAGGTGGCACCACCCTTTAAGGAAGCTGAAATTGACATCCTTTTTGACTCTGGAGTATCAAAAGAAGGTTCTGCCATTGATGCTGGTCTGGCTCTCTCCATCATCGAAAAAAAAGGAACACATTTTTATTTCGGGGAAAAACTCATCGGTCACGGCAGAGAAACTGCAATTAAATTTTTGAAAGATAACCCTGACATCTTCGATCAATTGCTCAAAAGCATAAGACAGAAAACAGGTCTTGAAAAACCAGTTGAGCTAAAGGAAAAAGAAAAAACAAGATAAAAAGGAGAAGAATATGGAAAAAAAGAATGTAAATATTGGATTGATAGGGTATAAATTTATGGGAAAAGCGCATTCGCACGCATACAGGGATGTATCCTTATTTTTTGATCTTCCACTATACCCTGTGATGAAGGTCATTTGCGGAAGACACGATGTTCCCCTGGCAAAGGCGCAAGAACAATTTGGCTGGCAGGAAAGAACAACCGATTGGAAAAAGGTTGTAAACAGAGATGATATTGACATCGTTGATATTACAACTCCGCCAGATAAACACAAGGATATAGCAGTTGCCTGTGCAAAAGCAGGAAAATTTGTATTCTGTGAAAAACCTCTCGCAAGTTCCCTGAAAGAAGCCTATGAAATGCTGGAAGCTGCCGAAAAATATGGAGTAAAACATGCAATATGCTTCAACTACAGAAAATTACCAGCAGTAGGACTTGCGAAAAAATTAATAGATGAAGGAAAGATTGGAAAAATTTATCATGTAAGAGCTGTCTACCTGCAAGACTGGATACTTGATCCAGAATTTCCTCTTGTATGGCGGCTGAAAAAGAAGATAGCAGGTTCAGGTGCTCATGGAGACCTTAATGCCCACCTTATAGACTTAACGAGGTTTCTCGTGGGAGAGTTTTCAGAGGTTGCTGGCTTGAGCGAAACTTTTATTAAGGAAAGACCACTACTGGTGGAAAAAGATGACCTTAGCACAGGTCTGGTTGTAACCGAAAAATCATCAGAGAAAGGAAAGGTTGACGTTGACGATACAACCATCTTTCTTGCACGTTTCAAAAACGGCGCCATAGGTTCTTTTGAGGCAACAAGATTTGCGGCAGGAAGAAAAAACGGTCAAAAATGGGAAATCAATGGAAGTAAGGGAAGCATTGTATTCAACCTTGAGAGACTTAATGAACTTGAGTATTATTCAGTTGACGACCCTGCCTGCGTCCAGGGCTTCCGTACAATCATAGCAACTGATTCTTCACACCCATATTCAGCAAACTGGTGGCCGGCAGGTCATATTATTGGATACGGAGATTCATTTGTCAACATGGTTGCAGATATTCTAAACAGTATCGCAGAAAACAAAATGCCATCGCCAAATTTTGCTGATGGGGTGAAATGCCAGGAAGTCCTTGAAGCAGTGGAACAATCAGTAAAACAGGGAAAGTGGGTTAAAGTTAAGTCGAGAATCTAAACCTCTTTAATAATTCTCGCATCTAAAAATTTGAAAACACAGGAGGCTATTATGTTGAACAGAAAATTATTTGCAATCGGGTTGATAGCTGGAATTATGGGAGGATGTTTTGCGTTTGCTGCAATATATGCCATCACAAAGCACAATACTTCTATTTCCTCTGTCAGTAAACCAATCCAGTTTGTCGACACCTCAGGAATCTACACACTTCAAAGCGCATTTGTGCAGGTAGCAAAGATGGTTAAACCAGCAGTCGTAATGATTACCACAGAAAAAATTGTTACATACCGATACTGGAATCCCTTCGAATTTGAAGATGATTTTTTTAATCGGTTTTTTGAAGATTTCGGTATTCCAAGATTCAGACAGAAACAGCCAAAAACTTACAAAAAGAAACAGGAGGGCCTTGGTTCGGGGTTTATTGTGGACCCCGACGGATATATCCTGACCAATAACCATGTCATTCAGGGCGTTGATAAAATACTTGTAAAATTGATGGACTCAGAAAAAAAATATGAAGCAAAGATTGTTGGCACTGATTCACGAACAGACCTTGCTCTTATAAAAATTGATGCAAACAGACGACTTCCAACAGTTGTTCTTGGCGATTCTGACAGCATAGAGATAGGCGAGTGGGCTATTGCAATTGGAAATCCGATGGGGCTTGAAGAAACAGTCACAGTCGGAGTTATAAGTGCAAAAGGAAGAAGTGTTCTGGGGACAAGTCCATATGAAGATTTTATCCAGACTGACGCTGCTATAAACCCTGGAAATTCCGGGGGACCCCTTGTTAATATAAAAGGCGAGGTAATTGGAATCAATACAGCAATCATTGCTCCATACATGGCCCAGAACATTGGATTTGCAATTCCTATAAATATTGCGAAGAAAGTTTTCAGAGAGCTTAAGTCAACAGGAAAAGTCACCCGAGGATTCCTTGGGGTATACCTTCAACCCCTCACAGAAGACCTTGCTGCATCTTTCGGGCTTAAAGAAACAAAGGGTGCTCTTGTTTCAACTGTAATGCCCGATACTCCTGCTGAAAAAGCTGGATTGAAAGAAGGAGATATAATTTTAGAGTTTGATGGTAAGCCGGTTTCAGACGTAAAGGATCTTCAAAAAAAAGTCGCTGATGCAAAAGTCGGGGATGTGGTAACACTGGGAGTATGGAGAGACAAAAAGAAGATAACCCTGCCAATAAAGATAGCAGAAAGACCTGAAGAAGAGACAATTGCCAAAAGAAGTGACAAAGAAACAAACGAGCAATCGTGGAGAGGGCTAAAAGTGGCAGATATCACAGATGAGATAAGAAAAAAATTCAATATAAGTCCTGATATAAAAGGTGTCATCGTTATTAATGTTGAACCAGGTTCACCCGCAGATGAGTGCGAAATTATACCGGGAACAATAATAAGAAAAATCGAAAATACGATGATATCAGGATTAAAAGACTTTCAATCAATTACGAGCAAAATTGACAAAAAATCCCCTGTAACGCTATGGATACAACAGGAAGGGACCAATCGTTTCTGCGTCCTTAAAGGTGAAAAATAAAAAACCCAATCAAAGAATCTGGAAAAAGAAAACAGCATGTTGATTTATTAAAATAGGTTCCAAGGGCTTTTATAACTGAATGTTAGAAGAAAATAAAAGATTGCTGAAGGATGCTCTGAAACTCTTGAGAATCCACGATGTCTCTGAATCAAATCTTGAAAAGTTTCTTGAAAAAAAAGGTTATGAAAAAACTGAAATAAGAGAAACAATAAAATATTTAAAAGAAAAAAATCTTGTAGATGACGCCAAAGTTGCCAGTCTTTTAGTAGAAAAGAGCATAAGACAGAAAAGGGGCATAAATTACGCCCGCAGCATTCTTGCCAGCAAGGGCATCCCTGAAAGCGTGATATCCATAACACTTGCCAGAATGTATCCTGAAATATTAGAATATAAGATAGCCAAGGAACTGCTTTTTTCATCGAAAAAGAATGTCAGGAAGGCCATTTATTGGCTTGCATCAAGAGGTTTCAGCGATGAAACCATAGAAAAATTGAGAGAGGAAAACCAGTTATGAAAAGTAATGAAATAAGAAAAATATACCTTGAGTTTTTTGAAAAGAAAAACCATACTGTTGTCCCGAGCAGCAGTCTTATACCCCTTGACGATCCGAGTTTGCTTTTTACAAATGCTGGAATGGTTCAGTTTAAAAAATTCTGGGCAACCGAAGTGCCCCTGCCATTCACAAGAGCGACCTCATGCCAGAAATGTCTTAGAGCAGGGGGCAAGGACAGTGACCTCGAAAAAATCGGACTCAGTGGAAAACATCATACCTTTTTTGAAATGCTTGGAAATTTTTCCTTCGGGGATTATTTCAAACAAGA
>JAMWBX010000021.1 GCA_023818725.1 Candidatus Omnitrophota bacterium | reverse complement strand
CTTTTTTTCTGTTTATCTGGTAAATCAGCACGCCAATTAAAAGACCCAGAATTGCAATTGCTACACACACTAGCACGATTATTCTTGGAATAATTTCAATACTCATTTCCCCCCCAGTTTAAACTCCGTTCTAATTTTTAACGACATCAAATGATATTTTAGATTTTCAATCTCGGCCAGCCTTGCAGCTATAATACCATTTTTTTGGAAAAAATACGAGTTTGCTTCCATTACTGCGTAGGTTCTTAGAAAATTGAAGACACTGAGACCGGAATCAAACAAAGCACTTCCGCCTGTTGGCAGTGTATGACTTGGTCCGGCGATATAATCTCCGATAGCGCACGGTGGATGATTACCTATAAATACCGCGCCTGCTATGATTTTTTCAGCTATCTTTCGCGCATTTCTGCAAACAATTTGAGCATGTTCAGGGGCAATCTCATTGATCAGTTCAATTCCTTCTTCAATGGAGTTGACGATCGTCAGATATCCTGTTTTGATTCTATCTGCAATTGTTTTCCCTTTAACTTCATCTGTCGAAATCAAAAATACAAGTCCGCCCTTGTGTTCTTCCTGTGCCTTCAGATCTGCTTCAATCCAGTCAGGATTTGCAGTTTCATCAATTAGTGCTGCGAGTTCACTTGGACCTGCCATCAGGTCAATTCCGACCCTGCATGCCAGAATCTTTTTTGCCGTATTTACAAAAATATTTCCAGGTCCCGCAATTACTTCTACCCTGGGTATGGTTTCCGTTCCAAACGCCATTGCTGCGATTGCCTGGCTTCCTCCTACCTTATATATTTCATTTATTCCTATCAGATTAAGGGTTCCTGTAATGTATGGATGAATTGTTCCATTATGTGAAGGTGGGCTACATGCTATCAAATGTTTTACGCCTGCAACCCTGGCAGGTATTGCAGTCATTAAAACTGAGGATATCAGTGGAGCAGTGCCGGCAGGCACGTAGATTCCTGCGCTTTTTACAGGCTTGGCTTTAAAATCGATCCTGATGCCTTTTTCCTTGATACTGAATTGTTTAATTATTTGTTTTCTGTGATATTTTTTTATTCTTTCGGCTGCTTTTTTTATAACTGTTCTATCTCTGACAGGGATTTTCACCAGACAGTTTCGAATTTCGTCTTCAGAAACCCTGAAATTTTTTAGATTTACCCCATCAAGTTTTTCTGTCCAGTATCTCAGAGCCTTGTCACCTTTTTCTTCAATATCTGAAATTATTTTGGAAACAGTGGCTTCCGCCTCATCGGAAAAATGCCTTCTTTTTTTGAGTATGTCTTTAATTTGTTCTTTAGTTATTTGCAACATTTCAAATTGCTGATGGTTTCAGCGTAATTTTTGCTTCCAAAAATAAATGATCCTGCAACCAGTATATCGGCGCCCGCTCTTTTTACTAGTGCCGCTGTTTCATAGTTTATCCCGCCGTCCACCTCAATCAGATAATTATATCTTTTCTTTTTTCTCATTTCATTGAGCCAGGAGATTTTCTCAAGATTTGATTCGAGAAACCTCTGTCCTCCGAACCCTGGATTAACTGTCATTACAAGCACTATGTCCACATCTGGAAGAATATTTTCTATGGATCTGATATCTGTGGGTGGATTCAGGACAATGCAAGCTTTCTTACCTGCAGAATGAATTTCTGATGCGAGTTTTCTGTGATCAATATCTACCTCAATATGGAAACCGATGATGTCAGCACCTGCTGTTGCAAATGCCTTCCAGTAGACCTGTGGTTGCGTTATCATAAGATGTGCCTCAAATGGAAGCCTGGAGTCTTTCCTTATCGCTGAGAGAATCATGGGGCCAAATGTGATATTAGGGACAAAATGTCCATCCATGACGTCAAAATGGATCATTTCTGCACCAGCATCCGTAACCGCGGAGACTTCCTGACCCAGTTTAGCGAAATCGGCTGAAAGAAGAGAAGGTGAAATCATCATAATATCTAATTATAAGGAACTGGTGCCAGTTAGTCAAGAAAGGTTTTGATACTGCTTTAAGGAATTTTGTTATTTTTTGTGTTCGAAAACTACTTCGATTTGGTTTCAGACAGATTTTGTATATGAGATTGACACAGAAGTGCGTGTATGGTTAATTATTGATATGAAGAACCGGGTGAGGATCGAAAACAACAAGGCATTTCATGACTACCATGTAATTGAAACAATACAGGCGGGGATTGAACTTCTTGGTTCAGAGGTAAAGTCAATAAGAAATGGGAGTGTTAGCTTAAGAGACTCTTACGCGAAATTTGAAAATGGTGAACTTTACCTGCATGGCATGCATATAGCAAGATACCATGGCTCTTTTGGAAACACGGATCCCTTAAGAAAAAGAAAGTTGCTGTTGCACCGTAGTCAGCTTCAGAGATGGCAGAGAAAGGTTGAGGAAAAGGGATTGACAATAGTGCCACTTTCGTTGTATACTAATGATAGAGGTTTGGTTAAACTTGACATTGCTCTGGTTAGAGGCAAAAAGGTCTTTGATAAGCGTCGGGACATAAAGGAAAGGGAAGTAAAAAGACAGATTGAAAAACACAAAAGATATTTGGGGGCGAAATAGGTCTCGACAGGGGAAGGGAGTGCGAAAAGCTGCCGTCCGAGGTGCCGGGGGCTCGTAAAATCCGGCAGGCAAAATAGCTGCCACAACAGCGAACTACATGGCTGCATAAAAAATGCAGCCACCTGACAGGTTCCCTGCTCCTGGGTTCCTGAATCAGGTCGGGTAGGAGCTCGTTTCAGGCTTCTGTGGTCCCTGGGGCCTGAAATAAGAAAAAAAGGGGCAGGTCCTGTGGAATCCAGTTTCAGGGAGTCCACAGGTACCCTGAAAAACTGAAACTATGACGGTAGATGCTTTTCCATTTCTCCTCTGGACGCGGGGGCAGTACCCGCCGCCTCCACTTTTACTTCTGCTTTCCTTTAATCCACGCATGAGCAAGGTCAATTTTTGAAATAACAGGAGTCGATGTGAAATCAATTTCAAGATGCCTCCTTGCTTTATTCCTTCTTTCTAACCTACTTTTGTCATCTGATTTTACAAACCGGCTGAAAAACTATCCGGTTTACTGGATTGGTAAGCAAAGATATGTAAGTTTACAGACAATCATTAAGATTTTAGGCGTCGGAAGCTGGGGAAGGATTGAGGACAGAATTTTTATCGAGTATCAGGGAAAGATTCTCAAAGGCAGCATTGGCACCGCTGATTTTTATGTGGATGATAGGCGAGTAAGTCTTGATCATCCTATCAGGGAAATTGAAAAGGAAGTTTTCATCCCTGTTGAGCCATTTGATCAGATTATTTCTACAATAACTGTTTCTATCCAACAAAAGGAGCCGGCCAAACCATCTGAAAATCCAGTAATTGCTGAAAAAGAAAAACCAACTATTGCATCAAAATCCAATCCTGTTAGAGACTTTATCATACTCATTGACCCCGGCCACGGTGGCCATGACAATGGTGCAGTTGGAAACTATGGTTTGAAAGAAAAGGATGTGAATCTTGACATTTCACTGAGGCTACGAAGTTACCTTACAGGATATTTCAAGAAAGGTTCTAAAATTATCGTAAAAATGACCAGGGAAGACGACAGGTTTCTTTCTCTTGATGAAAGAGTGGAGATCGCCAAAAAAGAAAAAGCAGATATATTTTTCTGTGTTCATACAAATTCTTCCCGTTTGAACAGATGGAACGCAGACGGTTTTGAGACATACTATCCTTCAAGAAAAAGCGAAATAAGTTTCGCTTCAACGGCGCAACCTGATGAATCTGCTGAATCGGAAACCAACACAGAGGTTGTTTTCCAGATTGTTTCGGAACTCAACACTACCTCGGTTATAGAGGAAAGCAGAATCCTTGCTGAAATTGTTCAGGAAAAACTTGCTGAAAGATTGATATGTCCTGACAGAGGAGCAAAACCTGCAAGTTTCTATGTTCTGAGATATACACCAATGGTGTCTGTCCTTGTTGAGGTGGGTTTTATCTGCAATCCAAACATAGAAGCAAATCTTCGCGATCCTGAAGTAAGGCAGGCTATCAGCGAAACCCTCGGTAAGGCAATAATTCAATATCTTAAAGCAAAGCAAATAATTGAATAAAGAGCTTCCAATCGCAATATTTGATTCAGGAATTGGTGGATTAACCGTTGCCAAACGGTTATACCGCTTGTTGCCCAAGGAGAAAATTATCTATTTTGGTGATACCGCAAGGGTTCCTTATGGAACAAAATCAGCTGAAACTATAAAGCAGTACGCTATCCAGATAACCAGATTTTTAATTCGCTTTAATCCAAAGATTATAGTTATTGCATGCCATTCGGTATCTTCACTCGGGACCAGTTTTCTTAAAAGAAGATTTCCCGGCATAACATTTATTGATGTCATAAATCCATCGGCGCTGCAGGCGCTGAAAACTACACGGAACAAGCAGATTGGAGTAATCGGGCCTCCTGCTACAATTTCGAGCAAAAGATATGAATCAATTATAAAGAGAATTGATAGCCAGGTACATGTTTATCAGAAAGCCTGCCCGCTTCTGGTGCCCCTTGCTGAAGAAGGATGGTTTGATACGGATGTTACAAAAAATATCATTAGCTACTATGTTGATGATCTTCTAGAAAAGCAAATTGATACCCTGATTCTTGGATGTACGCATTACCCTCTTTTAGAAAAGGCAATTAGAGCGGTTGTCGGTCCTTCGGTTTTTCTTGTCGACGCTTCAGAGGCGACAGGAATAAAAGTAAAAAAAGTTCTGCAGCAGCAGGATCTGTTGAACAAAGGAAAATTAAAAAAACATGTTCCAGTTTTATTTTTTAGCGATCTTCCTGATTACCGCAAAAAGATTATGTCAAGGTTTTGGAATACCCAGGCTCTTTTAATAAAAAAAGCTTCAACAGGAGGAAAGAAAAATGTTTGAGATTACGGTTGTCAGCAGTTTTTCCAGCGCCCATCATCTGCGTCAGTACCGTGGAAAGTGTGAGAAACTTCACGGGCATAATTGGAATGTAGAGCTTACAGTTTCTGGGGAACCTGATTCAGAATCAGGGGTGGTCATTGATTTTGGAATTTTGAAACAGATACTTGAAAAGGTGCTTGAGAAACTTGACCATACGTATTTGAATGACATTGATCACTTTAAGAAGGTGAATCCGAGCTCGGAGAATATTGCTTTTTTTATTTTCAAGGAAGTAGAAAAGTCCCTGAATTTGCCCAATGTAAGGATCAAAAGGGTGACTGTCTGGGAAAATGAAAGGCAGAACGCTTCTTATTGCGAGCTTGATTGAAACATGAATTCGGTTTTTTCTTGTGGTATAATAAGTTAGTCATCCGGAGGAAAGAATGGAAAACTCATTAAAAGACTTTGCAATTAACTTTGAAGTTAAAGGTGTCAATCTTTATCTTGAGCTTGCAAAAAAGACAAGCAATATGCTGGGGAAAAGACTTTTCTATTCGCTTGCAGAGCAGGAAGTTCAGCATGCCTCTTTATTTGACGAAATGGTTTGTGTATCATCGATTGAAAAGCCCCTCAGCCACATAAAGGACATTGAATCTGAGTTGAAGGAGTTTTGGAAGAATGCGGAAAAATCAGAAATAAGAAAATATGACACACATTTTTCAGGGTATGAACTTGCCATTGAAATGGAACTAAAGGCAATTTCTTCTTATCGTTCTTTTCTGTCTGAGAGCAAAGATGAAAGGGAAAAGGAATTTTTAAAGTTGATTATAGAGGAAGAAAAGAAGCATCTTGAGGCATTGAGAAATGTTCAGTATTATCTTACTCAGACCGCAGACTGGATCAGTGGTGAAGAAAGTAAAACCTGGAACTGGATGAATCAATGATTAAAGCCGTAAGAGACGTGGTTTTGCCAATTTCAAAGATATATTCAGGCAAAGTTAGGGAACTTTTTGAAATTGATGAAACTCGTATTTTGATTGTAACCACTGACAGAATTTCGGCATTCGATTATGTTCTTCCAACCCCGATTTATGAGAAGGGAATTATATTGAACCAGCTTTCTTTATTCTGGTTTGAAAAGCTTAAAGATATCTGTGCAAATCATCTTGATACGATTAGCTTCGAGTTGTTTCCCGAAAAGCTTAAGCCTTTCAGAAACGTACTTGAAGGCAGAAGCGTTATTGCCCGAAAAACAAAAAAGATTTTGATAGAGTGCGTTGTTAGAGGGTATCTGGCAGGTAGTGGCTGGAAGGAATACCAGTTAACAGGTACTGTCTGCGGGATAAGGCTTCCTGAAGGTTTAAAGGAAAGCGAAAAATTACCTGAACCAATTTTTACCCCTGCAACGAAAGAAGAAAAAGGGGTCCATGATCAAAATATAAGTTTTGAACAGATGAAATCTGTGGTCGGAGAAAAAATTGCAGAACATTTGAGAGAAGTCTCACTCAATCTTTATAAAGCGGCAAGCATGTATGCTGAGAGCAAGGGTATAATTATTGCTGATACCAAGTTTGAGTTTGGTATTTTTAACGGTGAGATAATACTGATAGACGAAATTCTTACCCCTGATTCTTCGAGATTTTGGGATAAAGCCACCTATGTTTGCGGAAGAAGTCAGGATAGTTTTGATAAGCAGTATGTACGAAATTACCTTGAAAGCATTGGATGGAACAAAGAACCGCCGGTGCCTGAATTACCTTCAGATGTAGTTGAGAAAACAAGAGAAAAATATTGGAAAATTTATAGTATCTTGACAGGCAGATTATCGATATAGTTTTTAGAAGAATTCTTAACATATCTTCTGAATGGGGACCTAATCGAAAAATTGAGATTTAGTTACGTGATGAAAACCAAGAAACAAAAGATATACCTTGTTCAAATTGGTTTGAAAAAAGGTCTTTTTGATGCTTTCGGTCAGGATGTCCTCAACTCGATCAGGGAGCTTGGCATCCAGGGGATTGAGATGGTTCATGTATACGATGTTTACAAAGTTTACGGAGATGTTAATCTGGAACTTGTAAAAAGAATAGCCAGAGCTCTTCTTTTTGATCCTGTTGCCCACGAAATGAAGGTTGGCAGATACCAGCATGATGAACGTAAGTCCATTTTGCCTTATGTTGAGGTCTGGTATCGCCAGGCTGTAACTGATCCTGTCGCCCTTACTGCGAAAAATGGTATAAGAGACCTTGGTATAGCTGTAGATATCGATATTAGTTGCGGTAAGAAATACGAATTTCACGCCAGAAAGATTGATAGAGAAACTGTTGAAACAATTGCAACAAAGATTCTTGCAAACACCCTCATTCAGGAATTTATTATAAAAGGGATTTAACAGTGGCTAGAGCACGATTGATAAAACTTCGTAATCTTGATGATGAGAACCTACTTGAGTTAAGCAAGAAGGGGCTTCTTTCTTTGACCCTGCAGGAGATGAAGGTAATACAGAGATATTTTTCTGATGCTGGAAGGGATCCAACAGACCTTGAACTGGAGATGATAGCTCAGACCTGGTCCGAACACTGTTTTCATAAGACCTTCAAGAGCAGGATCCAGTTTACAGAGGTTTCAACTTCTGGTTCAGCCATCACGACAGAAATCCCTTCACTATTTTCCCTTATTAAAGAGGTAACTGACAAACTGAAAAAAAAATGGTGCATTTCTGTTTTCAAAGATAATGCAGGCATCATCGAGTTTGATAAAGACTGGTGTGTTTGTTTTAAAGTAGAAACCCACAATCATCCTTCTGCGCTTGAACCCTATGGCGGCGCTGGTACAGGAATTGGAGGGGTTATTAGGGACATACTCGGGGCAGGGCTTGGTGCAAAACCAATCCTCAATACTGACGTATTCTGCTTTGGGCCTCTCGATACTTTCTATGAGGGTCTTGAGGAGGGGATTTTTCATCCAAGGCGTCTTTTCAGGGGAGTTGTTGCGGGCGTGAGAGATTACGGGAACAGAATGGGCATTCCAACAGCCAATGGTGCAATACTTTTCGATCCTGGATATCTTTGTAACATTCTTGTTTACTGCGGCACAGTCGGAATCATGCCGAAGTGGGCTGTTAAGAAAAAGGTCAGAACCGGTGATTTAATAGTTGTTGTTGGTGGAAGGACCGGTAGAGATGGAATTCACGGAGCCACATTTTCTTCAGCAAGCCTGGAAAGGGATATACCGACAAGCGTTGTTCAGATAGGAAATCCAATTGTAGAGAAAAAGGTCCTTGACGCGCTTATGGCTGCAAGAGACAAAAGACTTTATTCAGCCATAACTGATTGCGGAGCAGGTGGCCTTTCTTCTGCTGTTGGCGAGCTTGCAAAAAATTGTGGAGCTGAGGTACATCTGGAACTTGTTCCTTTGAAATACGAAGGCCTTGAACCCTGGGAGATATGGGTTTCAGAATCTCAGGAAAGAATGGTCCTTGCAGTTCGGCCCGAGAATTTTGACAGGCTTAAGGAAATATTGGAGTGTGAGAATGTTGAGTATGCCTGGATTGGAAGGGTTAATTCCACAGGGAAAATCAAAATCTTTCATCAAAAAGACGTTGTCGGCGAGCTTGACCTTAACTGGCTTTTTGGAGAGAAACAGCTACCTCAATTAAAGGCTTTTTATGAAAGACGGCAGATGGTTGAGACTATTACTTCAGATATTGATCTTCAGGATTGTCTTATTAATTTGCTTGCGGACCCTGTGATAGCTTCTAAAGAAGTGGTGGTCAGACAGTATGATCATGAAGTCCAGGCGCACACAATTATAAAACCATTCATTGGCGTTAATGGTAATGGCCCTTCAGACGCTGTGGTTCTAACCCCGCTGTATGATAGTAATCGTGCTATTGTGGTTGGTTGCGGAATTAATCCATGGTATGGAGAACTTGACCCTTATTATATGGCAGGAAATTGCATAGAAGAAGCAATGCGCAATGTCGTCGCCTGCGGTGGAGACCCTTCGAGGACCGCGATTCTTGACAATTTTTGCTGGGGAAAATGCGATGATCCGCAGGAGCTTGGAAAACTTGTTAGATGTGTCATGGGATGCAGGGATTTTGCGCTCAAGTACAGAGTTCCTTTTATTTCGGGCAAGGATAGCCTGAATAATTATTTTACCAGAGAAGACGGTTCTATTGTTTCAATACCGGGTACCCTTTTAATTTCCGCAATAAGCGTAATAGACGATGCCCAAAAAACTGTCAGTTCAGATTTCAAGGATGCGGGCAACTTGATTTATGCAATCGGCATGACATCTGAGGAGCTGGGCGGTTCTAGGCTTTTCAAACTTTTAAAAATAGAAGCAGGAAAATGTCCTGTGCCTCATCCGGAGATTGCCCTTGACATTATGAAGAGACTCCATATTGCAATAAGAACCGGTCTCGTTCAATCGTGCCATGATTGTTCTGATGGCGGTATTGCCATTGCTATTTCCGAGATGATAATTGGAAGCGGATTTGGTGCTGAAATTTACCTCAAGGACGTACCGGCAGAAACAAACAAACCGGTTTCTTTATTATTTAGCGAAAGTCAGGGGGGATTTATAGTTGAGGTCGATGAAGATCATGTTGA